>NZ_KV795659.1:37776-109592 GCF_001809065.1 Corynebacterium sp. HMSC055G02
GCTCGGAAAACCGAATCGGTTTTCCGAGCCATTTTTAGGCTCTTACGAGGGCTTATTCAGGCTTCGGTGCCTCCTCAGCATCGGTATCCTCGACCCAGCCGTAGGTGCGTTCAACGGCACGGTTCCACTGGTGGAACAGGCGATCGCGCTCTTCGGCCTCCATCTTCGGACGCCACTTCTTGTCAATCGTGATGTGGGCCTTGACCTCATCCAAGCTCGACCAGAAGCCAACGCCCAGACCTGCACCATATGCAGCGCCGAGAGCAGTGGTTTCAATGTTGTTCGGGCGCGTGACAGTGACATCTAGGATGTCGGACTGGAACTGCATGAGGAACTCGTTCATGGTCATGCCGCCATCAACGCTCAGCGTCGTGATGTCCGTGCCGGATTCTGCGACCATGGCATCGAGAACCTCACGGGTCTGGTACGCAGCAGCCTCCAGCACAGCGCGGGAGATGTGGTTGCGGTTAACGAAGCGAGTCAGGCCGACGATGACGCCACGGGCGTCCGGCTGCCAACGAGGAGCGAAGAGACCGGAGAATGCCGGCACGATGTACACGCCACCGTTGTCCTTGACACTCTTTGCTTTGTTCTCGATGGAAGCGGCATTTGGAATCATTTGCAGCTCGTCACGCAGCCACTGAACAAGTGCGCCGCCCATGGAGACCGAACCCTCGAGAGCGTAGACCGGCTTCTCGCCCTCGACCTGGTAGCAGACGGTGGAGATGAGGCCGTGCTCGGACCACTTCGGGTTCTCGCCGGTATTCATCAGCATGAACAGGCCAGTGCCGTAGGTGTTCTTGGTGTCGCCCTCGCCGAAGCAGCCCTGGCCGAACATGGCGGCCTGCTGGTCGCCGAGAATACCTGTAATGGGCAGGCCGGACAGCGCATCGCGGGCGCGAACGCGGCCGAAGTCGCCTACCGACGGGCGGATGTCCGGCAGCATCGACATCGGAATGCCAATCTCACGGCAAATGTCCTCATCCCACTCGAGGGTCTTGAGGTCCATCAGGAGAGTACGGGATGCGTTAGTGACGTCCGTTGCGTGAACTGCAGATTCGCCGTTGTCGCCCTCTGCGCCGCCGGTGAGATTCCACAGCAGCCAGGTGTCGATAGTGCCGAAGAGTAGGTCGCCAGCCTCAGCCTTTTCGCGAGCGCCCTCGACGTTGTCGAGAATCCAGCGTACCTTTGGTCCAGCCGGGTAGGAGTTGATACGCAGGCCCGTGGTCTCACGCCAGCGGTCCGCGCCTTCATCCCCCATGAGCTCCTTACAGATGGTGTTCGTGCGGGTGTCCTGCCAGACGATGGCGTTGTAGACCGGTTCACCAGTGTTCTTGTCCCAGACGACAGTGGTTTCGCGCTGGTTGGTGATACCGATTGCCTCAATGTCCTGGGAGGAGATGTCGCCATCAGCGAGAGCTTCACTGACTACGCGACGGGTGTTGGTCCAAATCTCCTGGGCATCGTGCTCGACCCAGCCCTCTTCCGGGAAGATCTGCTTGTGCTCCATCTGGGCGACAGTGACGATCTCTGCGTCATGGTTGAAGATGATGCAGCGGGTGGAAGTAGTTCCCTGGTCAATGGCGAGGACATATTTGCTGTGCATCATGGGGGATACTCCTAGCGAAATTGTGTGTAAATGTGAGTTTTCGGACTTGCGCTATTTTATTGTGCGTTTACTCTCATATTCCCGTTATCCGATGGCAAAGGCAAGAGCGCCTGCAGCCACGGCTGCCAGCATCGGTGCGACAATCGGAACCCATGCATATGCCCAGTTCGCATCGCCCTTGCCCTTGATCGGGAGCACGAAAGCGTAGGCCAAACGGGGGCCGAGGTCACGAACCGGGTTGATAGCGTATCCAGTCGGGGAACCAAGGGAAAGACCAATCGACACAATGATGAACGAGACACCGAAGTAGGTCAGCGGGCCAAGCTCGCCGCCGGCTGGGCCGAACAGGATGAATGCGAGCAGAACGAAGGTCGCGATGAACTCGGTGACGGCATTCCAAAAGTTATTTGGATGAACCGGCGCGGTGAAGAAGTTGCCACCAGTTTCGGCATTCGCATTGGTCGGATTGCCGTTGTCGTCAACGCCATTGGCATCGAACAGCTGCTTAAACGCGGCCCATGCCAGGATTGCACCTACGAATGCGCCCAACAGCTGACCTGCGGCATAGTAGGGGACCAGGCTCCAAGCCAGGCTGCCTTTGACTGCCAGGGCAACGGTTACCGCTGGGTTCAAGTGCCCGCCGGATACGTCAGCAATAGATGCGCCAGCGAAAACGGCCATACCCCAACCGAAGGCAATGCCCAACCAGCCTGCATTTGCAGCGCGGGTAGTCCGGAGGTTGATAGAGGCGCAGACTCCGTTACCGAGCAGAATCAGAATGGCGGTTCCGAAAAACTCCCAGAGGAATGCCTGGGATCCTGTGATTGTCTCCATGAGATGTAGAAAACTCTCTGTGAGTCGTGACCGGGCAAGGTCACGATGAATCTTGCAACGTAGAATTCTTTAGGTATAAGAAATGCCGGCGAGAAACTATTTTTCGCCGGCACTTTTATTTCGACCCCATCAGCCCTTTGAAGTGCGAAGCCGTTTTCCCGAGAAGGAAGCTATTTCGTTGTGGCTACAGCGCTGGTGGCCATTCAAGAGCTAACTCGTATGGCCACCTAGGGGAGGGTGGGAAATGAACTAGCGGTCGAGGCTGACGTCGACGTCCGCGCGAGTTTCCACTGCATGAGCAGCAATCTCGTTAGCGGCCTTGTCAGTCAGCTCACGTTCAGCTGCCAGGGTTGCTTCGACACGTTCGATGAAGACCTTAATCTCCTTCTCCATCGTATCCTTGTCCCAACCCAGAGCTGGGGCAACCAGTTCAGCGGTGGCCCGGGCGCTGTCGACACCGCGGTGTGCGTACTCCATGGAGACACGCAGGCGGCGCTCCAGGATGTCGTCGAGGTGCTTTGCGCCTTCGTGGGTCACTGCGTAGAGGACCTCAGCGCGCATGTACTGCTCAGCGGCCTCCAGTGGCTCGAGCAGGGACTTGTCCTCAGCTGCCGGAGCCAGAACCTCGTAGATAAGGGAGCCGTAGCGGTTGAGCAGGTGCTCGACCTGCTTCTCGGTGATACCGAACTGCTTGGCCAGCGCTGGCTTCTGGTTGTTCAGTGCGTGGTAGCCATCGGCACCGAGCAGCGGGACATCAGCGGTGACGGACTCTGGTACCTTGCGTGGAACATCCTGGACTGCAGCGTCAATGGTGTCGGCGCCGATGACGCGGTAGGTGGTGTACTTACCGCCTGCGACGGAGACCATGCCCGGAGCAACGTGGGCAACAGCGTGGTTACGGGAGAGGTTAGTGGTGGAGTCGGAGTCGCCTTCCACCAGTGGACGCAGACCCGAGTAGACACCGACGATGTCGTCGTAAGTAATCGGACGACGAACCTTGGCGTTGACGTGATCGAGGATGTAGTCGATGTCAGCGCGGGTAGCTGCCGGGTTTGCCAGGTTCATGGTCCAGTCGGTGTCGGTGGTACCGATAATCCAGTACTCACCCCACGGGATAACGAACAGGACGGACTTCTCAGTCACGAAGGTCATTGCCACCGAGCCCTCAAGAGCGGACTTCGGAATAACAATGTGGACACCCTTGGAGGTGTGGACGCGGAACTTGCCGGTGACGCCAGCCAGCTTCTCAATCTCATCGGACCAAATGCCGGTGGCGTTGACGAAAACGTTGCCGCGGATAGTGGTGGTCGCGCCAGTGTCAGTGTCAAGGAGCTTCGCGCCGACGATGCGCTCGCCTTCCTTCACGAAGTCGACAACCTGGGTGGAGGTGCGGACGTCAGCGCCGAAGTGAGCAGCGGTGCGCAGGACAGTCATGGTGTGACGGGCATCGTCAACCAGAGTGTCGTAGTAGCGAACGCCGCCGACCACGGCATCTTCCTTCAGGCCCGGAGCCTGCTTCAGGGTTCCCTTGCGGGAGTAGTGCTTCTGCATCGGAACCTGCTTGGCGCCACCCATGACGTCGTAAAGGAAGAAGCCCGATGCCATGAACGGACGCTCCCATACGCGGTGAGTCAGAGGGAAGACGAAGCGCAGTGGCTTAACCAGGTGCGGTGCCAGATGCGACATGGACAGTTCGCGCTCGCGCAGGGATTCAGCTACCAGGCGGAAGTCCAACATCTGCAGGTAGCGCAGACCGCCGTGGAACATCTTTGAGGAGCGGCTAGAGGTGCCGCCTGCGAAGTCACGAGTTTCAATGACCGCAGTCTTCAAACCACGGGTTGCGGCATCGAGCGCAGCGCCAGCGCCTACAGAACCGCCGCCGATAATGACGACGTCGTATTGCTCGGTACCGAATTTCTCCCAGGTCTTTTCATGCTGTTCCTTGTTCAGAACTGCAGATGGGGCGAGAGATGAAGAGGACGACATTTTCCAATCCTTCCCGGTGGGGGCGTTGATTTTTTCGTCGAAGAGAATTTCTCGGCTCACGGCTCAGGTTACCAAAACTCGGCTTACTTGTGAGCGCCAACCTACGGTTACGTAGATATAAATAATGGGGCAAAAAGTCACGAAAATCGCGCCAGTAATGTTGTCCGATTTTCCGCAGGTAGATGGCTATGTTAATAGAGGTTTTCCACTTTTAGACTGAAAGTCGGCTGGCAATGAAACCCCCATAATGGGGGTATCAAAGATGGCTGATGGGTGGGCAATGGGTGCACGGCGGGCGTGTGGCGTATATGAGAGGCGATGACTGGAACTGCGCTCGCATTTACACATGAATATGAGCCTGTAACGACATTTATTCATGGGTCTCAGATACCAGTACATATCGCCCCGCTAAGGGGTGCGAAAGATTGTAGAGTAAAGGCCATGTTCAAGGATCCTGTGTACTTAACGATTATCGGATTGGCGCGCACCGTCTTCTTTGCCCAAGGTTTGAAGTTCACCGTTAAGGGCTGGGAAAACGTGCCGAAAGACTCTGGCGCCGTTCTCGTTACTAACCACACCGGATACATGGACTTCACCTATGTCGGTCTTCCATTCCGCAAGCATCGTCGTTTTGTCCGTTTTATGGCGAAGAAGGAAGTTTTCGACCATTCGATTGCAGGCCCAATCATGCGTGCTTGTAAGCACATTCCGGTCGACCGCACCGACGGCTCCAAGTCTTTCGAAGAGGCCTGCGCAAAGCTGGAAAACGACGAGTTGGTAGGCATCTTCCCGGAGTCGACTATCTCGCGCAGCTTTGAAGTCAAGAATCTGAAGTCGGGTGCGGTGCGTATGGCGCAGCGCACCGGCAAGCCCATCATCCCAGTGCTGATTGTGGGATCCCAGCGCGTGTGGACGAAGGGGCACCCCAAGCATCTCGGTCGCAGTAATACTCCGATTCATATTACGGTTTTGCCGCCGTGGACCCCGGAGGGCGATCCGGCAGAGGCCACCGAAAAGCTACACGAAATCATGGATCAGGGTGTCCGTCAGCTCTGGGACGAGTACGCAGCTGAAGAAGGTCCGCTGCCGAAGGGCGCCTACTGGGTACCGGCTCGCCTTGGCGGCGGCGCACCGACTTTCGAAGAGGCCCAGGCAGAGGACCTGAAAGTCGAAGAAGAGCGTCAGCGTATCCGTCATTTGCGCGGTGACCTGGCCGCATTCAAGGAAAAGCTAGCCGAGTCGGCGCGTGAATTCGGCGATAGTGCGCGTGAGTTCGGCGATCAGACCAGGCAGCAGTTCCTCGATGCCTCGCACACGATGAGCGCGGAGTCTGCTCGTCGAAGGGAACAGACGACCGCGCTGTTGGCGCAGTTCCGTCAGTCTGTGGAACAGATGGCTGATGATGTCGTCGCCGGCGCCAAGGAGAGCAAGGAGTCCGTGCGTACTGCCACGGATTCGATGCGTGTGACGTTCCGCGAAGCGTACGTGCAGCTCGAGAAGGCCTCCGCCTCTGGTGTTGAACAGACGCAGCAGACCGTTTACCGTCTTATCGGCCAGTCGATGATGATTCGCGACAAGCTTCCACAGCGCTTGAACAGGCTCATCGCCGCTCAGCCGGAGACGTTTATCTTCGATTACCCCGCATCGCTTGCCGACGACGCGGGCACAATTAGCGAAGAAACTATCAAGGCCTTGCAGCAGCTCGGTGATGTCGGAGCCACAATCGTTGTTCTGCACGAGTCGGGAGATAAGCCGAATCTATCGGCTTTGGAATCGGTTGACCTGCAGGTCGTGGAACTTCCGGAGGGCGCCAGCAAGCTGGACGTCACAAATGCGGTGGTTAGCACGCTGCGCAAGCAGGCTCGCAAGGAAGAAACCGCGATTCTTTTCGCCGGTCGCTCGAACTTTGAGGAAGCTACACAGCGTGTCGGCATGCCGGTAGTTATGGCCGATGCGGACTGGGCCTTGCTGAAGAACGCGGACTGGGTAATTGACACTGTCGAGCATGGGGGAGTAGCCACAACGCTGCAGTTGTTGCACGACCGGTTTTGCGATGACGGTGAAGATGACAACAGTGAGGACGGCAAGTAGTTCGAAGTGACCGAGAGACTACATCCACTACTCGTAGCTTCGGATATTGACGGGACGTTCATCGACTCGCGGGAGCGGGTAACTCCCCGCCTGCGACAGGCCGTCACGCGAATGCTACGCCGCGGCACCCCGTTGGTGCTGGCCACGGGAAGGCCGGCCCGGTGGTTGCAGCCAGTGCTCGAGCAGCTGCCGGTTCAGCCGTTGTGCGTGTGCGCCAATGGCGCCGTGATTTACGACTCCGGCCGTGATGAAGTAGTTGCCGCCAACACACTGAAGCCAGAGACGCTGCGATACGTCGTTAAGCATGCGCGCGAAGCGACGCGATCCATCGGTGGAATCGGCATTGCGGCAGAGCGCGCTGGGACATCGGCGAATGACGCCATCGATGAGCTTTTTGTGGTGGCACCGTCCTATGATCATGCGTGGGAATCGGATGAGCACGGTGAGCTTGCTGAAGAGGCCGTGTTGTCAGAACCCGCGACGAAACTCTTACTGCGAAACTCAGATGTGAACAGTGCCCAGCTATATGAACTGGTCGCCCCCGCAATTGACGCGAGCCTGGCGCACGTGACCTACTCCATGCCGGACGGGCTTTTGGAGGTGTCCGCGCCGGGCGTGACTAAGCGCGCCGGGCTTGAATACGTATCTGAACTGGTCGGAGCGACCGCGAAAGATGTGGTCTGCTTCGGTGACATGCCGAACGATATCGAGATGCTGTCGTGGGCGGGCACGGGTGTGGCCATGGGCAATGCGGCTGACAACGTCAAGGAGATTGCAGACGAAATCACCGCCACCAATGATGATGACGGTGTTGCTCGTGTGCTGGAGCGCTGGTTCTAGCTAGCCTCGAGGGTTTCCTCGCGCCAGCTAGCTCACCCAGCGCTCGACAGCGTTTACTTCAGCTCGGTCTTGACTTCGCCGGTGGTGCGGTCGAAGGTGATTGAGCCGTTCTGGAACTCAGCGCGCTCGATGTTTCCATCGACCACCTGGGTCTTCGTCGGGGCACCCAGCTTGCCGACCTCGAAGCCCTGGCGGGCCCACTCATCAGCAATCTTGCCCCAGATAGCGTGCGCGCCGGTGGTGTCGGAGTCGGTGATTACGCCGTTGGAGAACTTCACGTAGCGCAGGGCATCGGCCTGGCCAGCATTGTTCGCTACGGTAGAACCGCTCTGGATGCCGGACATTGCGTAACCGAGAACGGAGCCCATTTCCTCGGAAACTTGGCGCCATTCGGCAGCCAGGTCGTTCTGCTCATTGATAGTGATGATCTTGTCAATCAGTACCGGCAGGTCAGCAATCGATGGGCCGTTTTCAATGGAGCGTCCAACGGCACCCAGAATCGCATCGGCGGTCTGTCCGAGCCCCGGTGCGCCGAGCATGCCCAGCGCCGAGGCCAGCATCGAACGTGCACCCGAGACTGTCTCCAGAGCCTGTGCCTTCTGCTGCTCGTCGGATGCGCTCGGCGAGGAGGAGTTGCTCTGCTCGCTTGCCGACGGTGCGGAGGAGTCAGCCGTAGCAGTGCCACTGGTGTTCGTGGCGTCGGTTGGCTCCGAGGTATTCGAAGTACCCGAGGTGGTCGAGTCGGAGCTCGACGTTGTCGACGAAGTGGTGCTCGATGCGCTCGAGGACTTCTCGGAGGACGAGGTCGTGGACGTACCCGTGGATGCCGAGGTGGTCGAAGTGGTCGAGGTCGACGTGCTCGACTCGGTCGATTCGGTCGACTGCGAATCTGCGTCTTCGGCGGTCTTATCGCCCTTTTCATCCTGCGGAACGAGGAGGTCAATCAAGCCATCTGGACCCTCATTGTCAATCTTTCCGCTGGTCAGGCTGTTGTACTTCTTCTCGGCAATCGAGCGGATTTTGCCCAACTGGGCGTAGCCAGCATCACCTGGGCAGGTGGTGTTACCAACATCGCGGTGCGCGAAGACGGTCGGCAGAGTGACCTGCTTGCCGTAACCATACTTGGAGTAGCTGGTGCCACCCGAAGTCATCTGAATCTGGCCGGCCGGCTTGACGCCGGCGACCTTCAGACGCCAACCAATCATGTTGCCCACCGAGTTCAGTGCAGCCTCACTGGGAGCAACCGAAGTGTAGTTACCCATCATGGAGATGCCGAAAGTACCGGTGTTGAAGCCACCTGCGTGAGCGCCCTGGACATTCTTATCCAGGCCACCGTAGCGGCCCTCGAAGATGTTGCCGTACTTGTCGACCAGGGCGTTGTATCCGATGTCGCACCAGCCCAGAGTCTGTGCGTGGTACTGGTAAATACCGCGGACGATACCAGCGGACTGGCTCTCGGTGTAGTTGTTTGAGCCAGCGGTGTGGTGCACGGTGGCACCGACAAGCTTGCTGTCGTAGTCCGCGCCCTTACAGCGGTTATTCTCGTTGGCACCCCAGCCGGCACGGGTAATGACCTTCGGCATGCCCGTGACATTCTTGGCGTCCACAATTGGGTCGATGCCGGATGCGGCAGCCTGGCCGTCAATAAGCACTGCGTCGACCTGGTCGATTGGCAGTTCATCGGCGACTGGCTCGATATCCGTCCACTTCACTGGGAGGTTCGGCGAGTCCAGACCTGCAGCGTCGTTAGCGCTCGGAGCGGTCGGGTCATCGAGTGCGTCCTCAGGAGCTGCATCCGGAGTCTGCTGGTAGTCGGAAGCGGTATCGGCGACATCCTTGGCCGCATCCGTAGCGGAATCCTTTGCATCCTCCACGGCCTTCTTGGCGCCCTCGGCATTAATCTCGTCGAGGTTGAGCTTGGACAAATCCAGCTTCTCAGCGCCCTTGATGTCCTTCAGATCCACGCCGGAACCCGGACCGAAGATGTTAAGTCCGTGGGTGGAAACCTGAACGCGCTTGGTTGGCTCGATGTAGATGAGCTCCGTTCCGTTCAGGCCGTTGCCATTGCCTTCAGCGGGGTAGTCCGGGTCAACGCTGAACCAGTCGGACCAGGAGCCGTCTGCTCGCTCGGCGCGGACGAAGCTGGCGATATCAGGGTCACCGGCCCACGTCAGCGCAAACTGGGAAAACTCAGTATCGGAGGTAATTTCCTTGACGACACCGCGGTTGGGATGAGCTTCGTCGGCAAGCGACTGCGTTGCGATTGCTGCATCTTCGACGAGAACGGAGACGCTGTCTGCAAGCGACTTGCTCTGGACAACCGGGTCGATGGGGCCGGCGCCGTTTTCCTCAATGAGGTCATAAGCGGCACCTGCGCCGACAACGGCAACGGGTGTCAGGGCAAGGGTCGCCACGGCAGCGAGTACCAAGGATTGCTTGGCACCTGCGCGGCGATTGATGCGGCGGCGACTAAACACGGTAATAACTCCTGGGTGATTGCGAAAATCTGGTGTTACACCACAAATGTGATGTGGTTATGCCTGGATTAGATAAGCGGGGGGTTAGTTCTGAGGTGCGAACCAGGTCTGCGTAGCTTCGGCAGGGTTGGTTGGCAGGGATTCAGTTAGAAACTCACCAACAACCTCGCCTGGCGTGGGCGTTTCCACGTTTCCGAGGGAACCGCCGTTGTCGCCCGACTCGCCGGTGCCCGGAATCGGCGGAATGCTGGCGGCCTCTCCGTCCTGGTTGTTCGGATCCGTCGAGCGGCCGGCGATATCCGCTCCACCGGCACCATCAAACTTGGCTTTGGCTGCAGCGCGGATGGCATCCATCTGCTGGTAGCCGAAGGTGCCCGGGCAGGAGGTGTAGCCGGTGTCGCGGTGACCGAAGATGGCCGGGAGGTTCACGGTCTGGCCGGAGCTGTAGCGTGCCTTCGAGTAGCCGGCGCTGGTCAGTGCGGCGGTGGACATCGGATCGACGCCACCGACCTTCATGCGCCAGCCGACCATCTCGCCGAGTGCGGTGACGGCCGCATCCGGAATCTCCAGCTGGTCGTGGTTGCCCATCACCGAGATACCGAAGGTGCCGTTGTTGAAGCCACCTGCGTGTGCGCCCTCGATGTTCTTGTCCAGGCCGCCGTAGCGCCCCTCGTAGATGTTGCCGTACTTATCGACCAACGCGTTGTAGCCAACATCGCCCCAGCCCAGCGTCTTTGCGTGGTAGGCGTAAATGCCTCGGACAATGGCTGGTCCCTGCGACTCTGAGTAGTTATTGGAACCCGCGGTGTGGTGGATGCACGCGCCCTTGAAAGTGCTGTAGGAGCTCGAACCGCTGCGGATGGACTCATCTGCGCCCCACGCTGCACGGCTGATTACATTTGGCGCACCGGCAATCGACGACTCGTACGCAACTGGCTGAATAACCTCGCCGACCTGCTCTACGCCGTCGATGAAAACTGCCTGGACAGCGTTGAGGGACAACGCGGCCGTAGCACTGACGAGGTCCTGCAGGGAACCGCCGATGGTTGCGGGGTCAAGATTGTCGATACCAATGATGTTGCGTGGATCTAGGCCCTCGAGGAGGTTCAGTCCGACAGTCGACACCTGCACGCGCCTGGTGGGCTCAACGAACAGCAGCTCGGTGCCGGACTGTCCGGAGTTATTCATCGGACCGTGTGAATCAGCGTGGAACCACGGGCCAAAGCTGCCGTCTTCACGCTCGGCGCGAACGTACAGCTGCAGATTGTCATCGCCCGGCCAGGTCAGGGCGAACTGGGAGAACGGTTCGTCGCGGGTGATGTCCTTCACGAATCCGCGAAGCGGGTGCAGGGCATCGGTAATGGCATGCGTGCCGACGGCTGCGTCGTCAATCATCATCGTGACAGCGTCAACCAGCGGCGATGTCGAAATCTTGGCCGCGATGGGGCCGGCGCCTGGGCTTTCAACCAGGGTAGGGGCCTGGCGAATACCCCATGTTGCTAGCGGAGCTGCGGCAGTAGTTGCTGCCAGTCCATAGAGGAAGGTGCGACGGCCCATCGACGGGGCATTGATGCGACGGCGAGTTGGCACGGTAAAAGCTCCAAAAAAATGGGGTACAGGGTTATCGACCCGAGGCCTACCCCGGGGTCGAAGGGAAGGAAAGTTGCAAAGCAACAGAAAATTCTGAGGAGGATGTTACCAGTGTGACTAAAAAAATCTAGTGAGACATCTGTGTTTCTCCGTTAATTTTGGGAAAATTATCAAATAATGTGACCAAATGAACGTTGGGTTGGGCTCACGTGGACGTCGTAAAGCCCGCGTGTACACCCGCAAACCGGATGGAAATGCAATAGGTTTTAAGGCGTGAGTAGCGAAAAGAACATCACTGCCAATGAATTTGCTCCGAAGTCCCTACAGGACATCAAGGACAACACCTACGACCTCATCGTGGTCGGCTCGGGTTTCTTCGGTTTGACCGTTGCTGAGCGGACCGCCAATGAGCTGGGCAAGCGCGTGCTCGTTGTCGAGCGCCGCAACCACATCGGCGGCAACGCCTACTCGGAGGCAGAGCCGGAGACTGGCATCGAGGTGCACAAGTACGGTGCGCACCTGTTCCATACCTCTAATAAGAGGGTGTGGGACTACGTCAACCAGTTCACCGACTTCACCGACTACCAGCACCGGGTGTTCGCTATGTACAAGGGCACCGCGTACCAGTTCCCGATGGGGCTGGGGCTGATCAACCAGTTCTTCGGCAAGTACTACAGCCCGGACGAGGCTCGCCAGCTGATTAAGGATCAGACCGATGGTCTGGATCCGCGGGATGCGAAGAACCTTGAGGAAAAGGCCATCTCCCTGATTGGCCGCCCGCTGTACGAGGCCTTTGTCAAGCACTACACTGCCAAACAGTGGCAGACGGATCCGAAGAACCTGCCGGCCGGAAACATCACCCGCCTGCCCGTTCGCTACACCTTTAATAACCGCTACTTCAACGACACCTACGAAGGTCTGCCTGTCGACGGCTACACCGCCTGGCTGGAAAACATGGTGACCTCCGACAAGATTGACGTCGTTGTCGACGCTGACTGGTTCGAGGTGCGCGACGAGCTGCGCGCTGTCTCCCCGGATGCTCCGGTCGTCTACACCGGCCCGCTGGACCACTACTTCGATTACGCAGAGGGCAAGCTGGGTTGGCGCACCCTGGACTTTGAGATGGAGGTTGTCAACACCGGCGACTTCCAGGGCACCCCAGTGATGAACTACAACGACGCAGATGTGCCGTACACCCGTATCCACGAGTTCCGCCACTTCCACCCGGAGCGCGATTACGTCAAGGACAAGACGGTAATTGTTAAGGAATACTCCCGCTTCGCCGATGATGGCGACGAGGTCTACTACCCGATCAACACCCCGGAAGATCGCGAGATGCTGGAGGCTTACCGCAAGCTCGCCGCAGCAGAAGCGCAGGAGAACAAGGTCCTCTTCGGTGGTCGCCTGGGTACCTACCAGTACCTGGACATGCACATGGCAATCGGTTCCGCACTGTCGATGTTTGGCAACAAGATTGCGCCGTTCTTCAACGACGGCGAAGCAATCCAGCAGGAGCGCGGGCACTAGTTTGCCGCTTGCGGCTCCCGCGCTAGTATTGCGCGAGTGTCGCGCGAAGAAAACCAAACCGAAGTTCCCCAGCAGGGGCCATTGCTACAGCGTGTGAACAAGTTTCTCACCCTGCCAGTGGCTCCCGTAATTCTGGTTCTCATCGGTTCTCTCGGCACCCAGGCCGCGGCCGTGCTGGTCACTGGCATGCTTTCCACGGTCGGCGCGCCGGGCATATCGGGCTTGCGCATGACTGCCGCCGCCATCATCATGGTGGTCCTGTTCCGGCCAAAGCTGTCCGGGATGACCCGCGCTCGCGCCATCAACATCGTGGTCTACGGCATCGCTATGGGCATGATGAGCATGATGATTTACGCCGCCATCGCCCGCCTCCCGCAGGGCGTCGCCGTCACCATCGACTTCCTCGGCCCCTGCGTCGTGTCTTTCCTGGGGCTGAAAATGTGGCGCTCCCGCCTGTGGGCCATCGTCGCTTTCATCGGCGTTGCCCTGATCGCCCAGCCCTCCAATGACCTTGACATTATCGGCATTGGTTACGCCGCAATCGGCGCAATCTTCTTCGGAGCTTACACGCTCTTCTCCGCCCGAATGGGCAGCACCGAGGGCGGCGGCATGCCCGACCTGGCGCTGTCAGTGGTCGTCGCAGCAATCGTGCTCGCGCCATTTTCTGTTTCCGCTGCACCGCTTGTCGACGGTTCGATGTGGGCCACCATCGTTATTTCCGGGTTTATTGGCGCTGTTATTCCCTACGTGATGGACACCATCGCTGCGGGGATTGTCTCAGCGGCGGTCGTCGGCACGCTCTTTGCACTGGACCCGGTCATCGGTGCAATCCTGGGCTGGGCGTTTTCCGGTGACCGAGTGACCTGGTCTATGGCGCTGGGCATCGTGCTGATCGCGGCGGCTGGCGCGATTATTACCTGGCGCGGGGCGCGGGAGTCGCGCGAGCTGCGGGGGCTTGCGCAGTAAAAATGCGGATACCAGAACCCGCCGAAAAGTGGGGTCTCGACGTGTTCTGCTGGAAAACGACAGTGAATGCGGGTAAGTTTGTCGAAGACTTACTGTTTCTTAAGGTAATTCCCTGAAGAGGAAACACGCCTGATAGCTCCCACCGGCCGTGGGGAATCGCACATTGTGAGGAGAATGCACACGTGAAAATCACCTCTACTTTCCGTGGTTGGCGCCGAAAGGTTGCAGCCGTTGCGTCCGCAGTAGCTGTGGCTGCGTCTGCATTGACCATGGCGCCGGCAGCGAGCGCGGCGGGTGACCGAGGCTCGCTGCGCCCGGGTTGTGAGTGGGATTCGTACCGGTACTTCACCCAGAAGTGCCAGGTTTATTCGCCGGCCATGGATCGTAATATTCCGGTTCAGATTGTGGCCTCGGCCAATGGCGGTAACAAGGCTCTCTACCTGCTAGATGGCCTGCGTAGCCCGGCTGATGCCTCAGACTGGGTGGAGCACGGTAACGCCCCACGTACTTTTGAGGGATCCAACGTCAACCTGGTTATTCCAGGTGGCGGGGGCGGTAGCTTCTACACCGACTGGAAGCGTCCGTCGGTTAGTGTGCACGGTCCGTTTGTAAACATGTGGGAGACCTTCTTAACTCAGGAACTGCCGGTTTACCTTGAGCGTGAGTTCGGCATTTCTCGCACTGGCAACTCCATTGCAGGTCTGTCCATGGGTGCATCTGCTGCACTGTCGCTGGCATACAACCACCGAGACCAGTTCGGTCAGGCTCTTGCCTTCTCCGGTTACCTGCACACCACTGCCCCGGGTATGACCACTGCAATTGAGGCTGCTCAGCTGTCGGCTGGCTACAGCTCCTTCGACATGTGGGGTGCGCCTATGTCAGCGGAGCGTGTCCGCAATGATCCGTACCTGAACGTCGAGAAGATGAAGGGGCTGGATCTGGTTATTACCTCGGCAAATGGTGTTCCGGATGAGGTTCGCGACCCGAAGAACCTCTACCGGGTCGTCCCGAAGGCCGGTGGCGTTGCGCTGGAGTCGCTGTCCCGCTTGTCCACCCGCGAGTTTGAGTTGCGTGCTCGTACCTCCGGTCTGGATGCCACGTTTGAATACGAGCAGACCGGTATCCACGATTGGCCGACCTGGGATCGTAACCTCCAGAACTCCAAGGCCCGCATCGAAGGTTTCCTCGGAGCTTAAAACTACAAACTGAACGAAAAAGCCCCTATGCGCAGCAGATAGTCCGCAGCGCGTAGGGGCTTTCACATTCTGGGCTGTCGCTAGCGTGGCAACAAGAGGCAATCCGCCACGGGCACTAGGATGCTATGAGATAGAAACGTCGGTAACTTATCGGCGGCAACACCCCCGGTAGACCTTTCGGAAAGTGGTTGATACGTCTCATGGCATCACAGCCTGAACAAAAGCGGACACATACCCCGACAACGTCGTCAAGCCTTGCCGTTGAACGCCTGCAGCGGATTTTGCTGCCAAAGTTGGGTGAGCCCCGTGATGTCCGCTCGCTCTACTTGGTTGAGCCGGAGACGAATGTCGGTCGTGTGCAAGCACATTCCCGCACGTCAGCCACCATTCCGGCGGGTGATGAAGTTAGTTTTGAAACCTACTTCAATGCTTTTCCGGCCAGCTACTGGCGCCGGTGGACGAATCTGGACAATGTTGTCCTGCGCCTGGAGCTGTCCGGTACCGCGCGCGTGGACATCTACCGTTCGAAGATTGACGGTGCGCGCATCGCCGTGACCGGCGAAGTTGTCGGTGACCTGGGTGCGGCGGCTGAAGGCGCGGAAGCCAAGGTCGACGGCAAGGATGTGCACGTCTGCGAAATCCCAGTACCGCTGACGCAATTTGAAGACGGCGGCTGGATTTGGTTCGACCTCACCTGTGAGACGGACGTGGTAATCCACTCCGCAGGTTGGTATTCCGATATCGAGGCACCGCGCCAGACGTACCCGGACGGCACGGAGCATCCGGCGCCGGAGGGGCGCGTCACTATCGGTATCCCGACGTTCAATCGTCCGACCGACGCAGTCGCTGCTCTTGAGGCGTTGTCCTCGGATCCCGAAGTCGATGCCATCATCGATGCTATTTTGATGCCTGATCAGGGCACTAAGCACCCGGCAGACGAGCCGGGCTTCGATGCTGTCGCCGAGCACTTTGGTGACCGCCTGCGTATTTTCCCGCAGGGAAATCTCGGTGGTTCTGGCGGGTACTCCCGCATTATGTATGAGGCCCTGGGTGGTCCGGATTCGGATTCGAAGCGTGCGACCGATAGCCCGTTCATTCTCTACATGGATGACGACATCGCCATCGAACCGGATTCCATTCTGCGTGCGGTCGCTGTCGGCCGGTTCGCGAAGTCCCCGATGCTGGTCGGCGGTCAGATGCTGAACTTGCAGGAGCGCAGCCACTTGCACTCGATGGGTGAAGTCATCGGCCGCCATGACTTCATGTGGACTTCCGCTCCGCACGTCCACTATGACCACGACTTTTATGCACACCCGCTGCGCGATCGCGGGGAGCATGGCACCAACGCAACCGGTGAGGTCGTCGATTCGAAGGACCTTCACCGCCGCATCGATGTTGAGTTCAACGGCTGGTGGATGTGTCTGATTCCGCGCGTCGCTGCTGAGGCGATCGGTCAGCCGCTGCCACTGTTTATTAAGTGGGATGATGCCGAATACGGTTTGCGAGCAGGCAAGGCAGGCTTTCCGACGGCCACGTGGCCGGGCGTCGCAATTTGGCATATGGCCTGGTCGGACAAGGACGACGCCATTGACTGGCAGGCGTACTTCCACCTGCGCAACCGCTTGATTGTCGCGGCTCTTCAGTACGAGGGCGATGCTGCCGGTATCGTGCGTTCCATGCGCAAGGCCACTTTCAAGCACCTCCTGTGCCTGGAGTACTCCACTGTTGCCATCCAGAACGAAGCCATGAAGGACTTCCTGGCAGGCCCCGAGCGTCTATTCGACATTCTCGAGTCCTCGCTGCCGCGCATCAATGCCCTGCGCAAGAGCTTCCCCGACGCGGTTGTGTTGCCGAGCGCAGGCGATCTGCCAAAGCCCTCCGGTATTCCGGGGGTTCCGACAAAGGATGTCGGTGGTCGTCTGGGCAAGCTGAAGAAGGTCGGTTGGCTGGCCAAGGGTTTGCTTCACAGCGTGCGCCCGGAAAACTCCGAGCACCATGCGGTGCCGCAGGCAAACCTGGCGCCGCTGGAGGCGCGTTGGTTTTCCCTGTCGCGTCTGGATGGCGCAACGGTCACCACCGCTGACGGCCGTGGCGTGGTGTATCGCCAACGTGACCGCGACAAGGCCAAGGCTCTGCTGGAAGAATCCTGGGAGCTGCAAAAGCAGGTTGAGGAGCGGTTCGAGCAAATGCAGGCACGCTACCGCGCAGCCTATGACGATTTGACCAGTAGGAAGGCCTGGGCGAATGTCTTCGAAAATTAAAGGCGATCCGTTCGGCGAGTCCGACGTTCTCGTTAATATTCAGCACACGCTTAACGACGTTCCGGGTGTGCTGCCCACCGCGCGTGCCATGAGCTATTTCGGTGAGCACGCCCTTGGGTGGATGGGGCTCGCTGCCCTCGGGGCGGCGGTGGATAAGGAGCGACGCATTAGCTGGGCAAAGGTCGGTGTGGCCGCCTTTACCTCGCATGCGGCATCGGTGGTGCTTAAGCGCATTGTTCGTCGCCCGCGTCCCCATGACCGTCGTATAGCAATCGGCGTTGGTACGCCAAGCAAGCTGAGTTTCCCGTCCTCGCACGCGACGTCGACGACGGCGGCGCTGGTGGGGATTGCAAAGTTGGGTTACCCGGCAGCACCGGCCGTGGGCGTGCCGGCGATTATGCTCTCCCGCCTGGTGCTGGGAGTTCATTACCCAACCGATGTCGCTCTCGGAGCAGCGCTGGGTACAGCCACTGCTCTTGCGGTGGACAAGATAGGTGATAAGGTCATCGAGCCGAAAAAGGCGCAGCATAACCAGGGTGGACAGCCCTCCATTGCGGAAAGGAATGCACAGTGACACAGGCGGAGAACGACAACTTGGCCAATGTGTCGGCCAACCAGCGGCAAGCTTCTCAATCAAGGATTGGGTCCGAGCCGCACACTTCCGGTATCGATGAGCCTGCGCACCCGCAGGGGCATCCGCCGAAGAATCTGTTGGACGGCATGATCAAGGCGCTTCGCCCGAAGCAGTGGGTGAAGAATGTCCTGGTCATTGCGGCTCCACTGGCAGCCGGCAACGAGATCATGGACTCGGGACGTTCGATCGGTACGCTGACCGTCGACATCCTGGTGGCGTTTGTGGCCTTCTGTTTGGCCGCATCGTCGATTTACCTGATTAATGATGCCCGCGATGTTGAAGCTGACCGGGCGCACCCAACCAAGCGCTTCCGCCCAATTGCCGCTGGCGTACTGCCGGTGAGCATGGCGTACATTATGGCGGTCGCACTGATTATTGGTTCGATTGCGGTGTCCTGGTTTGCCTCTGAGGGGCCGGGGCTAGCAATTGTTGTGGCTGTATACATTGCACTGCAGCTCGGTTACTGCTTTGGCCTGAAGCACCAGCCGGTGATTGATATTGCGCTGGTGTCCTCGGGTTTCATGCTGCGTGCAATGGCCGGCGGTGTTGCTGCCAACATCAACCTGTCCCAGTGGTTCTTGCTGGTTGCCGCCTTTGGTTCGCTGTTCATGGCAGCCGGTAAGCGTTACGCTGAGCTGCTGTTGGCAGAGCGCACGGGTAAGAAGATTCGAAAGTCGTTGCAGGGTTACACCGCGACTTACCTGCGCTTTGTGTGGACCCTCGCTGCGACCGCCGTGGTGCTGAGCTACGCGCTGTGGGGCTTTGAGATGGGCCGCGCGCCGGGCACTTCATCGACTTCGGCTATTTGGTACGAGATCTCGATGGTTCCATTCACTGTGGCCATCCTGCGCTTCGCCGCCGACGTTGACCGTGGTGATGCGGGAAGCCCGGATGAGATTGCGCTCAAGGACCGACCGCTGCAGGCACTGGCCGTCCTGTGGCTGCTGTCCATTGCCATCGCTGTCTACGCTGTCCCGACTCTGGGGTAGTTCCCAGTTCTTATCCCTTTAAGCGAACTGCGATTTCCGTCGGGTTCTAGTCGGGTTCGGTTGGTAGCTGAAAGCCCATGCACCGAGGGGTGCATGGGCTTTTTTGTGCCTAGCTAATACTTACGTTGTGTTTGGGGTTCTTGTAGGCGTGTTTTAGGTTTCTCAGTCAGTCCTACGGATTAGTCGGGGCGGAATTACAATTTTGTAATTCCATGCTGGTAAACATTGTTTCTCCTTGTGGTGGATAGTTTTGAGGGGAAATGTGAGAAATATTACGGAATGATTACGATTTAAACTTGGATGTAGGGAAACGATTGAGTATCGTTACATACTCGAGATTCTTTTGTGGGGTCTCCAGTTGTCGCGTCACAACTGGAAGCAGAAAAGCGAAAGCTCGCGTAAGCGACTGCCTCCGAAAAGTCTGGCGCGGAGGTAAGTCCGAAAGTAAAGAGGAGAACGATGAGCTTTACTGCAGTGAGTCGTAACTTCACGGTGAAGGTCGTAGCTGCCCTTGTGGCTGTTGCAATGGTGTTTGGTGGCATCATGCTCGCATCCGCGAAGGATGCGAGTGCTGATCCAAACCGTGATCGACTGCGTCCAGGCTGTGAGTGGGATCCATACAACTGGTGGGTTCAGTACTGCCAGGTCTTCTCGCCGGCTATGAACCGCAATATTCCGGTTCAGATTAAGGCGGCTACTGGTGGCGGCGATGCGTCCCTGTACATGCTCGACGGTCTGTGGGGCTTTAATAAGGGCGCGTCCGGTTGGATTTGGTCGGGTCACATTGCTCAGACCTTCGCCAATGACAACATCACTCTGGTTGCGCCGGCTGCTGGCGATGGCTCCTTCTACACCGACTGGAATACCCCGGCTGTGACTGCTGAGGGTCCGAAGATCCAGAAGTGGGAGACCTTCCTGACTCAGGAGCTGCCGGTCTATCTGCAGCGTGAGTTTGGTGTCAACCCGAACCGCAACGCAATCGCTGGTTTGTCCATGGGTGCGGCTGCGGCGGTTTCTTTGGCAGCCCGCCACCGTGACCAGTTCAAGCATGTTACTTCGCTGTCCGGTTACTACCAGATGTCGAACGAGGTAGTTGCTACGGGTACCACTGCAATGGTGGCTAGCACTGGTGTAGTGAATCCGACTGGCATGTGGGGTCTTCCGGTTCCGGCTTCGGCGGAACGCCAGGCCCATGACCCTTCGATGCTGCTCGACCAGCTCAAGGGGCTGCCGATGTATGTTTCCTCCGCCCAGGGTGTTCAGAGCCTGTGGAGTGATCCGGAGGTTTTGAACCGTCCGGTGCCGCAGCTCCCTGACACCGTCTGGCGTGCCGTGATGGAGTCCGTATCCCGCGCTTCGACGCAGCGCTTTGAGCAGGATGCTCGCGCTGCCGGCCTCAATGCGCAGTTTGTCTACAGCCCGAACGGTATCCACTCGTGGGAGCTGTGGGGCCGTGATGCCGCGCTTGCTCGCCCGCACATTCTTCGGGCGCTGGGCCTTTAGGTCGATAGTTATTTCAGGGCGCTCTGGCGCGCTGACCTAGCGCTGGTGCTGGATGACTTCTTAAAGGGGCTAGCTTCTTAAGAAGTCTCAATTTTGAAGAAAGACCAATCCTTTTGTTGGGATTGGTCTTTTTTCTGTGTCGAGTCCGGGTTTGGATGCTGAGCGGAAGGTGTGGGTAACGGCCTACAGAGGGGCGCAAAGAGTTGCGCTGTCAAAGCTTGAATTCAGTTCCTTTTGCGTGTGTCTCCACGGTTTTTACCCGTAAGAGGGTAAACATGAGAGTCGAACCTTAAAGTAAAGGGTGAAGCTATTCAGGTAGCTATACCGTTTGTTTCGCAGAACGTGTGTGAGATTCTTCGTGCAGCGGCACGCCGGAGGAGGGGAACCTTCGGATACGTTGCTGGTCACCACGTAATTCTGCGAAGCCGAACGGTAAACGCATAGCTCTAGCGCCGCGTGATGCTATCTGCAGGTGCCTAACCGGCGCCGGTGCAACACTCAACGTCTCAAATAATTTCAACCAGCGACTTTGTAAAGGGAAGCCCTCTTATGCGCGTAACCGCTAGATTCCTCCGTGGTGGCCTCGGCAACAGCCGGAAGTCATCGCGGGCGTTGACCGCACTTTTGGCACTACCGTTGACTCTCGCTCTCGGTGCCCCTGCTGCAGTGGCGGCTCCCGAGCCAGCTCAGCCAGGTCTGCCTAGCTACGAGGAACTTCAGGCCGTTCAGGGGCAGTTGGCTCAATCTGAAGACCTGGGAGACCTTGCTAAGGCCGCTGAAGCAGCGCAAGCTGCTGGTGCGCAGCTACCTGGCCTGGGTATGCCGAAGCCGATGCCAGGGCCGGAGCGTACGCCATTTAAAGTCGATACTCCCGCAGTGGCGAACCTGCCCAGCGGAGTCAGCGTAGACAAGGTCGAGTGGTACACAGATCACCACGTCATTGCGCACATTCGCTCGGCTGCCATGCCGGAGAAGCCAATTCAGGTTGAGATTTTGCTGCCGCGCGATTGGTACCGCGACAAGGAGCGCACATTCCCGAGCGTCTATCACCTTGACGGTATGGCATCGTTTGATGACTACTCCGGTTGGATTCGCGCTACCAATATCGAGCGCTTCTACGAGGACAAGAATGTCCTGGTGGTTATGCCCGCCGGCGGTACATCGTCCTTCTACTCTGACTGGGATCAGCCGGATAACGGTCAGAACTACAAGTGGGAGAGCTTCATTACTAAGGAGCTCGTGCCGGTTATCACCAACGGCTTCCGCGGCAACGATGAACGCGGCATTATCGGTATCTCCATGGGAGCTACCGGTGCTTACAACGTTGCAGCACACTCTCCGGAGCTGTGGAAGTTTGCCGGTAGCCTCTCTGGTTACCTGGATATGACTTCGCCGGGCATGCCGCAGGCAATCTCTCTGGCGATGAAGAACACCGGTGGCTATGACGCGACGAAGATGTGGGGCCCGCTCGGTTCGCAGCGTTGGAAGGACAATGATCCGAAGCTGAACATCGACAAGCTCAAGGGCATGTCGCTGTACATCTCGGCGGGTAACGGCAACACCGGTGAGTGGGACGTGCCGTCGCAGATCGATCCGACGAAGCCGGACAATCCGACCGGTTACGCATTGGAAGTGCTTTCCCGCATGACCAGTGAGACCTTCATCCGAAATGCTCGCGAAAAGGGCGTCGAGCCGGTTGTGAACTTCCGGAGCTCGGGTACTCACACCTGGCCGTACTGGCAATTCGAGGTCAGTCAGGCCTGGCCAACGCTGGCCGATGCACTGCAGTTGCCGGAGTCCGATCGTGGCGCTGTCTGCCGCGTAGGTGGCGAGATTGAGAAGGCCGTTGCATCTCTGCCGGGAATTGGCACCTGCCTGTCGGATGAGTATGGTGTCGCCAAGAATGGCGTGGCTCAGGACTTTACCGGCGGTACCGCCTACTGGCACCCGGATTCCGGGGCACATGTGGTCTGGGGGCGCATCGGTTCGCGTTACAACGAGCTCGGTGGTCCGTCCTCGCCGCTCGGCTACCCAGTGACCAACGAACTGGCTACGCCGGATGGCTCGGGACGCTTCGTTCACTTCGAAAAGGGTTCGATTTACTGGACTCCGGAAGGCGGAGCCCACGAAGTCACCGGCGACATTATGAACGTCTGGGGCAAGGCCGGCTTCGAGACCGGTCCGCTGGGCTACCCAGTCGCCAACCACCGCGATATTCCGGGCGGTGTCGCCCAGGACTTCCAGGGTGGCACCATCGTCAAGATCGGCGGCGAAGAACCTCGCATCGTGCGTGGTGAAATCGGCCGTGTCTACAAGGAGCTCGGTGGCGCTGAGTCCGATCTGGGTCTGCCTGTCGACGGCGACGAGGTCAAGCTCGCCCGCGGCGCTTTCCAGCGCTTCGAACACGGTGCCATTTACTGGACTCCGGAAACTGGTGCACAGCCGGTGCGCTCCAACGACATCACTGACCACTGGGGCAGCACTGGCTACGAAAATGGCCCGTTCGGCTACCCGGTCGGCCCACTGCAGCCAGTCAAGGCCGGCGGTCTTGAGCAGCAGTTCGAGGGTGGCTGGATTCGTCAGCTCAACGGCAAGATTGTCGAAGAGCGCAATAAGCCAGAAGCGCCGGCCCCAGCCGCCGACAACGGTGATGACAAGTAAGCCAACCAAAGCAGGGCACTGAATAAGGGATAGACAAATGTCCATGAACAAGTCCTTCCGGACACTGGCTACAACCACAGCTGTTGCGCTGCTGACCTTCGGAGTGGCCGCCTGTGGCAGTTCCACAGTGGAATCTTCGGAGGTCACCTCGTCGACGACTACGAAGACCTCCACGACGTCGTCAAGCACGAAGACTTCTGCGCCGAAGTCGAGCGAAAAGTCTGCGCCGGAGATCACAGATCCCCAAGCTAAGCGCGTGGACGAAGCGCCCGATGGGCAGATGAAGCTCAGCGAGGCGGACGATTCATACCTCGGAGCGCTGGAAAAAGCGGGAATCGATGTTGATGGGGTGGAGGATCAGCTCATCGGCACAGGTCGCGCGGCATGCGCGGACGCACCGGAGGAGGAGCGTGAAGTCATCGCGCTGGCGATTGCCGGGCAGCTGGTCGCCCAGGGGCGCTCACAGGAAAGCGCCGAAGAAGTGGCGAAGACTATTGCAAGCTCCGCTAAAAAGGCGTATTGCTAGCACTCATGCGTAAAGTGCTGACAATTCTGGCGGTCATTGTGCTGGTGGCCGCTATTGGCTTCGGCGTAGTGCAATGGCTTAACGACGACCAAGGCGGTCAAACCCCACCGACCCCCGGTGACGATGGCGGGGTTCTGGCCGAACAACCCGAGTGGTGCCCGGCGGTAGAAGTTATCGCCGTGCCCGGAACTGCGGAATCGCGTGCTGACGATGATCCGATGGCCCCGACCGCGAACCCGCATTCGCTGCTGCTTGGCCTGACGAACTCGATCTCAGGGTCCTACTCGGAGGGTGATGTCAAGGTCTGGACTACGCCGTACCCGGCACAGATCAAGACGCATCAGCTGCCCGACCAACTCACTTACGATGATTCGCAGGCAGTCGGGCGCGATGTCACCGCTAAGGAAATGGCTGACTTGCACGGGCAGTGTCCACTGACGGACTTCGTCCTGATGGGCTTCTCCCAGGGTGCCGCTATTGCAGGTGATTTGGCCTCTGACATCGGCAATGGCCGCGGTGTCGTTCCGGCCGAGCGCATTGCGGGCGTGGCTCTGTTGGGCGACCCGCGGCGTGACCCCAATCAGGGCGTGAACCAGGGCGTTCCGCTGGCTGGTGTGGGCGTCGAGCTGTCATTGCAGCCGCTTGGCGGCATTGTGCAGGCTGTGGTTCCGGGCGCGACGATGCGCGGTCCACGAGACGGCTTTGGTCCTCTTAATGACAAGGTCCAGAATGTCTGCGTGCCATCGGACTCCTTCTGTGATGTGCCTCCGGGAGTGGCCGATGCGATTGCACGAGCGCAGGAGATGATTACCGGCGCGGGTGCGCACGCGACCTACGCCACGAATGATGTGGCAATTCCGGGGACGACTCCGCTGGCCTGGACTGAGGGTTGGGCTCGCGAACTGATTGAGCAATCGCTGGCGCGGTAGAGGCAGCTCGAAATGTGCGAGACGCCCCCGACGGGGACTTGCTGTTAGAATCTTGCTCAAGAACTGGTGTTTAATGTTCCAAAACAACAGTTTCGCTAAAATTTCGAAAGAAATTGACAAAGTTGCAGGAAGCAGTCTGAC
Source organism: Corynebacterium sp. HMSC055G02 (assembly GCF_001809065.1). Lineage (NCBI taxonomy): Bacteria > Bacillati > Actinomycetota > Actinomycetes > Mycobacteriales > Corynebacteriaceae > Corynebacterium > Corynebacterium sp. HMSC055G02. Next base: position 62,537 of record NZ_KV795659.1, read on the forward strand.
GGAACCGGTTATTATCGCCCAAGGAACTGCTGTTCATGACCGGGGAAATCTAGGCGAAAAGGTAGGGTGCAATGACGAATCCGACAAACCCATATGGAGATTTCGACGAAGACGGTATGCCGAGGTCCAAGGGGAAGTTCGCTAACAGCTCGGGTGCTTACAGCTCCGGTATGCCGTACTCGGATCCATACCCACCGCAGCAGCCGAACGTGGGGCAGGGCTATCAGGACCCGAGCCAGCACAATTTCCACAACGGGTACTCGAATCCGTATCAGAGTGGTTACCCAAACCAGCAGGCGCCGGCGTATTCCGCTGGCTTCGGCGGCCCGAACCCGCACCAGGGCTACGGGGTGGCAGGTTCCCCTGTCTCGGATAAGTCCAAGATTGCAGCGGCTCTGCTTGCTTTCTTCCTGGGCACCCTGGGTGTTCACAATTTCTACTTGGGGCACAACTCGCGTGGTGCTATTCAGCTAGCACTGACGGTATTCGGCTGGATTACCGCCATCTTCCTGGTTGGCTTCTTCCTCATTATCGGCGTCAGCATTTGGGCATTTATCGAGTTCATTTTGATTCTCGTCGGTAGCGGCTCCTACGCCTATGACGCAAATGGGCGCCACCTGCAATCGTAGGAGCCTCGTCCGAATCCGCTAGTTCCTGAAGCCGTGCACCGGCGCGGGGATGTAGCCGCCGCGGGCAATGAACTCGGCATTGCCCTTGGCATTGACATCAATGACCGGCGCGTAGCCGAGCAGACCACCGAAGTTCACCTCATCGCCCGGCTTGGTACCCGGCACCGGAATGAGGCGGGCTGCGGTGGTCTTGTGGTTCATCACACCGATGGCGGCCTCGTCGGCAATCATGCCGGAAATCGTGGTCGCAGGCGTGTCGCCGGGAATCGCGATCATGTCGAAGCCCACCGAGCAAATAGAGGTCATCGCCTCCAGCTTGTCCATGCTGATCGACCCCGCGCGCACAGCATCAATCATGCCCTTGTCCTCAGAGACCGGAATGAACGACCCGGACAGTCCACCGACGCGTGAACACGCCATCAGGCCGCCTTTCTTGACGGCGTCGTTAAGCAGTGCCAGCGCGGCAGTGGTGCCGTGCGTGCCGACCTGCTCCAACCCCATGTGCTCGAGAATATGAGCGACGGAGTCGCCCATCTCTGCAGTCGGCGCGAGCGAGAGGTCCACGATGCCAAAAGGCACGCCCAGGCGCTCCGACGCCATCGTGCCGACCAGCTGACCCGTGCGCGTGATCTTGAACGCCGCCTTCTTAATCTCCTCGGCGACTTCGTTAAAGCTGGCGCCCTGCAGATCGCCGAGCGCGCGATCGACCACGCCCGGACCCGAAACGCCGACGGACACGACACAATCTGGCTCCCCAACGCCGTGGAACGCGCCGGCCATGAAAGGATTGTCGCCCACCGCATTGGCGAAAACCACCAGCTTGGCACAGGCAATCGAGCTGCGGTCAGCGGTTTGCGCCGCAGCTTCCTTCACTACCTCGCCCATGCGGCGCACCGCATCCATGTTGATGCCCGCGCGTGACGACGCAACGTTGACCGAACTGCACACCAATTCGGTCTCGCTAAGAGCGTGGGGAATGGAGTCGATGAGCCGCTTCTCGCTGGTCGTCGCGCCCTTTTCGACGAGCGCCGAGTAGCCGCCGAGGAAGTTCACCCCAGAATCGCGGGCAGCGCGGTCGAGCGCCTTGGCAACCACTGTGGGATCGCCTTCGCAACCGGCCGTGATGAGGGAAACTGGTGTGACGGAGATGCGCTTATTGACGATCGGAATGCCCAGCTCCGCCTCGATACCCTCGCAGACCTCCACGAGGCGAGCGGCCTGCCTGGTTACGCGGTCATACACGGCCTGTGCGGTGGCTTCCATTTCAGAGCGAGAGCACTCGAGCAGGGAAATCCCCATGGTGACCGTCCGGATATCCAGACGGTACTTCTCGATCATGTCAATAGTGTCGAGGAACTTAGATTGCGCGAAGTTGAAATCCATCCTGGTCGCGCCCTTTAAATCTCGTTGACGGCGTTGAACAGCGCCTCAGACTGGATTCGAATGACAAGCCCCTCCCGCTTGCCGACGGAATCCATGTAACCCTGCAGCGTGCTGATAGGGGTGGCCTTCTCGTTGAACTCCACCCGCAGGATCATGGTGAACCATTTATCCATGAGGGTCTGGGAAACATCGACGATGTTGACGTCCTGCTCCGCCAGAGCAGTGGTGACGGCGGCGATGATGCCGGTGTGATCCTCGCCGGTGACGGTAATGATGGCAAACATGGCCTCAATTTTAGCCGGTGGGGAGGCGGGGAAAATCTGTGGATGGCGGTTGTGCTGGTGGCAAGTTTGTGGTGAAGCATGTTCAGGGCCGCCCAAAAACACTTCACGACACCTATGTCACCACGTGCCATCTGTGGAGGCGGCATGAGGTGACATAGGTGTCGTGAAGTGGGGAGGAGGGGGAGGGGCGTGGGCGTGGGCGTGGGCTGTGCCAGAGCGGGGGCCAGCCTTACGGATCCGGCCCTACGGCCCTATCGGACGTCGACGAACTCCTTGACAATCCACTTGCGCAGGGCGAGCAGAATCAAGCCCAGGACAACCGAGGCGATACCCAGGGTGATGAAGAAGGTGTTCTCAGCAGCGGCATCCTCATAGTTGTAGAAGCCGGCCAGGGTGCCTGCCAGTGAAGTACCCATAGCGACTGCCATCAGCCAGACGGCCATCATGCGCGACGGGAATGCTGCCGGAGCGACCTTGGTAGCAAGGGCGTTGCCGACCGGGCTCAGCATGAGCTCACCCATGGTGAACAGGAAGAGAATCCAGATAATCGCATACAGCGGAGTGGAGTTCTCACCGCCACCGGAGAATGGGATGAAGAAGAACAGCGAGATACCGATGATGATGTTGGCGACACCGAACTTCACTGGGGTGGACCACTGGCGGTCACCAAGCTTGGACCAGGCGGCTGCAAAGACCATCGAGAAGGCGATGATGAAGATCGGGTTGATCGAGTTAATCCAGGCCGGGGACATTTCCCAACCGAAGATCTCGCGGTCGAGGCGGATGTCCGAGTAGATGGCCAGCACCGTGAACTGCTGCTGGAAGATACCGAAGAACAGCACGCCTGAGACGAACATCGGGATGAAGCCGACCAGGCGAGTCTTCTCCGATTTCGTCGTAAGTGGCGAGGAGTACATCTGCCACCACAGCACCACAGCGGCGATCAGTGCAATCACTGTGACCACAGTGGAAAGAGTCGTGACCGGAACAATTCCGGTGGAAACCAGCGTAACCGAGACAACAGTGATGACCACTGCGATGCCAATCCATACCGGGTACTGCTTCTTCGGCAGCGGGTTCGGAATCTCATGGCCAGCCTCGGCGATGGTGGACTTGCGCATCAGGATGTACTGAATCAGACCGGCAGCCATACCGATAGCGGCCAGGCCGAAGCCCCAGTGGAAGCCCTTCATTCCCCAGATCCAGCCGGTGAGCAGTGGGCCGAACAGGGCACCGATATTGACGCCCATGTAGAAGATGGAGAAGCCGGCGTCACGACGCGGGTCGTCCTTTGCGTAGAGCTGACCCAGCACGACCTGTGCGTTGGTCTTCACGCCGCCGGAGCCGATTGCGATGGAGACAAGGCCAATAGCCAGGCCAATCACGCCGGGGATGAATGCCAAGGAGATGTGGCCAAACATGACCAGGATGGCGGAGTAGAACAGTGTCCGCTCCGAGCCAAGGATACGGTCAGCAACCAGAGAGGCAACGAGTGCGGCCATGTAGACAAGACCGCCGTAAGCACCGACGATAGAGGTAGCAGCACCCTTGTCCAGGCCGAGACCGCCCTGAGTGGTCTCGTAGTACATGTAGAAAGCCAGGATGGCCTGCATGCCGTAGAAGCTGAAGCGCTCCCACATTTCGATGCCGAAGAGATTGGCGAGACCCCACGGTTGGCCCATGAAGGTGCGGTCTTCGCTGGACCCTGCGGGGTTATGAGTTCGTTGGGTCTCAGCAGTTGGTTGATTGCCGAGAGCCTCGTCTGAAGATTTGTCCATTCTTCAATTATCGAGGCGGAGTGCAAAAATTAAAAACCAGATTTAGTCAGTGAACTAAATCGAAGGGTTAGGAACGGGGCCAAAGGCTTAGTCCAGAGACTTACGAGCAACCGCATTCGACGCTGCTCGCCAACCCAGCAGCAGCAAGGCGCTCATGACTGAGGCAACCAGAATGAAGGACCAGTGCGGGACTGCCGAATTGCGGGTGGCCCACACAGCTAGGCCGACGACGACAGTGCCGAGCCACACAATTGCGCCTGAACTCACTGCACGCGGGTTCGGCTCGTTCTTAATCAGCGCGGTGCCCAGGAGGACACCGAATGCGAACGGCCACCAGGTATCGAGGATATTGATGAAGGTAAAAGGATCCTCGGGAGTGTTGTGAGCCAGACGTGCCAACACGGCGAAAATAAAGATGGCGAGGATGTCAATCAAGAACGTCGATACGCGTGTGTTCATGCTTCTTAGTCTAGCGACCCCTCAGATCGGTGGGTGACCAGCGACCAGCGGCGAGGAAGCCATTAGCGGTCAGCGACTGGCTGATGCTCGGGCTGATCCTTGTGGTCGAAGCCGAGGGCGTAGATAATCCAGCCCACAATTGCCACCAGGACGAAGGAAACGATGCGGTAGACCAGCACCGCTGCAAAAGCCTCGGCGCCGGTGGTGCCGCCTGCGATGAGAGCCGCAGTCAAAGCGGCCTCGACAGTGCCGATGCCGCCCGGTGTGGCCTGGATGAAACCCGCGAGCTTGCCGGTTACGAAGGCCAGCAGCACCTTCGTAGCGGAGATGTCATCGACACCAACGGCCCGGATGGCGGCGTAGAGACAGACAATTTCCGCCACCCAGTTGATAAAGGACCAGGTGAAGGAAAGAGCTAAAGTTTGCACGGGCAACTTCACGCTGGTCAGCTGTTTGATGGACTCTTCAAGTCGGTCGACATCGGTGTCCGCGGGCTTCTTTCGAATCTTGTTAAAGACACGTAGACACCATGCACCCGCCTTGTTGAGGAAAGCTGGGTTCTGCGAGATCCGCCACAGCAAAATGGTGGCTAGTAACACCACAATTGCCATAGCGATGAGCACTGCGGTCGTGCCGCCCTGTCCTACGAAGAAGAGGCTGCCAAGCCCCAGAAATGCCAGACCTAAAAACGACAACGCACCCGAAAAAAGCACGAACCAGCTGACAAGGACCGCGGATGCGCCCCACTGCATCATGCGCTTAATCTGCAGCGCCGTGGAAAATGCAGCACCACCGGGAACGGTGACCGCCCACGCGTTGGATGCGAGGGTTAACGCATTGGTGCTGCGGCGAGTGGCTGCTTTTACGCCTCCAGCTCGCAACAGCAGACGCATCACTTCCGCCATCGCGTAGAGCGAAAAAGCCACGGAAAAAATGGAGATGAACAGCCACTTAGCGTCAACATCTGCAAGGATGTGCAGCCCTTGGACGACACTGTCCCAGTTTCTTACCGTCAGGACGATACCGGCAATCACGAGGGGTACGAGGATTATCGATCGCAGCCAGCTCGAATTACCGGTTTTGAGGACATTTTTTAGTCGTGACATAAATAAGAAGCCTGTTCGTCTTCCTGTTCGTCTCCCTAGACGTTGCCGCAGTGGTCTCCCTAGTCGTCGTTCTTGCCGTCGCGCTCCTTGAGCAACGACGTGAGCGGACGGAACGGCTGCAGCCACGCACCGCCATCAGGCAGGCGGTCGAGATCGATACGCGGTAGCGGCTCGCGGAAGACGCCCTTGATTTCCTCCAGGTCAACGAAGCGAATCGCATCGGAGGCCAGCGCCCAGGAAGCGTGCTCGTGAAAACCGATGACGGTTACCCGAATCCCCTCGGATGCGAGCTTTTCCAGCAGCTCCTGGAAATTCTGGCCATCGGCGGACGCAACGACGACACTGCGCAACACGCCCTCGTCGTAACGCCGTTGGATGTGCGCAATCATGTCCGGGTCAACGTCGGTGTCCTCTTCGATCTTCGGCTTTGCGAAGACCGCGAAACCGACATTGCGCAGAGCCTCGACCCAGGGGCGGACAATCTCCGCTGAGCCCGGGTTGACGTTGGTGAACACCGTGGCCTCGGGGAGGACATCGGAACCGATTTTGTGGGATACGCGCTCGGCTTCGTCGATAAGCCATTTGCCCACGGCGTCGAAGCGGGGGCGGTGCGCGGCGGTCGGGCGGGAGCCCAAAATGGCGCCGAGCCCCATGTCCAAGTTCGGGGCATCCCACACGAGCAGTGCGGTGGGGTGCGTCTCGGTGGTGTTGTAGCTGGCAGAGGTGTTTTGGGTAGTGCTCATGTTCCTATGCCTCTTTCTTGCGCCAGATGAACTCGTGGATGTCGTGGTCGAGGTTCAGGCCGCGGGCTTCGAACTTGGTCGTCGGTCGGTCGAGAAGCATGGGGGATTCCGGCCAGGGCCAGGCGATGGGCTCGAGCGTCGGCTCGACCTCGCGGAGCTCCTCGATCCATTCGGCGTAGTCCGCATGGTCGGTGGCGGCGTGGAAAATGCCGCCGGGCTTCAGACGCGAAGAAATCAGGCGCAACGTGCCGGACTGCACAATGCGGCGCTTGTGGTGGCGTGCCTTCGGCCACGGGTCCGGGAAGAACAGGCGTACGCCGGCCAGCGACTCCGGCTCGATCATGCGCTGCAGGACCTCGACGCCGTCGCCGCGGACCATGCGGATGTTCGACACCTCATTGCGCACGGTGGCGGAGAGTAGTTTCGCCAGGCCAGGGCGGTAAAGCTCAACGGCGATGATGTTGTGGTCCGGTTCCTGCGGAGCCATTGCCACGGTGGACGTGCCGGTGCCGCAGCCAATCTCGACGATGGTCGGACCCTTGCGGCCGAACCATTCCTCCACGTCAATGACTTCGTCGGAGAGGACCTTGCCGTACGTGTCCCAGTTGTCTTCCCAGATCTTTTCCTGGTTGGGAGTCAAAGTGCCACGGCGGAAGGACAGATTGCCGATGCGCGGGTAGTCAAGACCATCATCGAATTGGGTCTTTTCCGGACGACCTGCAGGCAATTCGCCCTTTTTCGGCTGGCGCTCATGCGGTTGTTCCGCCTGCGCGTCTGCGCGAGTTGGCAATGGTTCGGATTCCTGCGAAACCGCAGGCTGTTCGATATTTTCAGAAAAATCAGAAGTAGTCACGTTCCCTATTGTCCACGACATCGGCCAACTATCCAATCATTGCCCCTAGGATTTTTGTTGTTGTCCTGGCGGTTTCACGCCGGTTGACGATGCCGCGTCGTCCTGAATTGGCGGCACGGCGAGGCGAGTTGTTTTGTCGACTTGCCGAATCCGCGGTCCGCTGTAGGCTGAACGCGAAGCCGCGCTTATTCGTTGGTTGAAGCGGTGCTTGGGGTCTGCCTAGCGCAGCGTTTCAGGGCGCGGAATCTGGCCTACGGGTCGTATGGGGGTTACGCAGGTTTTAACTAAGCCACGCAGGGGATTTATGGGAGGGGACTAGGCCTAATGGACCTTATTTCCGCAACTGATGTCACGGAAACAACACAGCCGACAACGGGATCTACATCGTCGTCGTTGCGCGGTGCTGTGGTGGACTGGCTGTCATCACGGCAGGCCGCGCACTCGGACACCGCTAACACGAGCGGCGCGGAGGTGTGCGTCGCCAAGGCGCTTGAGCGCGAGAAACGGCCACCGATAATCTGCGCGCGATTGCGCAGGGGCGTGCGCGAAACCGCTGTGCGCGAGGCATTTTCGCAATGTCACGCGGAGCTGGCCGACAAGCTGTCCGCCCCTGTCGCGCTGGTCATCGAGCAACAACCGATTCGCCATTCGCTTGCCGACGAGTATTGCGACATCACCACAAACGAGACAGCTGAACACACCTTTTTGTTCAGTTCCGCGTTGCGGAAGATTGCTGAACGCTACGGTGCGGAAGGCGGATCACGCAATGATGACGGGCTACTCGCAGTGCAGTTGACTGAGATCGCGGCAGCCTTTCCCGCGGCTAGAGACAGCCTGGAGGAGTTGCTATGGCAACACCGGACGTAGTTGAGCCACGCCCGGTCTCGGCGGAGGGGTCTGAGCAGCCACCGCTCCTTGTCACCAAAGCCGGGGACGCGGCGGACCGCGCGGACTTCTCGCAGATTGTTGACACTGCGACGCCGCCACGTCGGCTGGAGTTTGTGGATAAACGCAGCGCCGTCGTGCTCTATGTTGCAGACAGCGAGGTGCAGCCCACGCGGGAGTGCGTCAGCACGGTTGCAGCAATTAGCCAGGCCACCGGTCGCGTTGCAGTTGGCCTGATTGGCAATGGTGAGTATGCCGAGGCCTGGCGCCAGGAAATCGACAGCACAATCCCGATGGGAGCGCTGGACGAGAGAATGGCCAGAACCCTGGTTCTGCTGGCAGAAGGCCCGCCCAGAAACTCGGGAGAAACACTGAGTGCGCGCCGGGCTCGAAATGTGCGAGCTCAGCTGGCGCAGGAGCGATCGCGCGGAGCCGGGGCGGCGGCGCGATTGCAGCGGAAGATGCAGTTGGTAGCTGAGAGTGCAGTGCGGGATGCGCTCCAGGAAGTGGCTGACGGACCCGCAGGTGACCAAGCGGAACTTCAGGGCCGTGCCGAGGTCGCAGCGACGCGGCTGCAGCAGCGGTGTGGCGACGAATTGGGCTTTCGTGTGGAAATCCCGGTGCCCGCTCCAGAAAACCCAGCTCGCCCCAGTTATGCCATGGACGCGCTGGTGGCGGTGGCCTCGCTTGGCGTGGCGGTCGGCGCAGTGCGGATCATCCACGGGGTGCTGATGTGGGTTGGGGTGCCGACGCTTGCGGCGCAGCTGGCCGCACTTGCAATAGGCCTCGGCGTTGCGGTGGTGGCGGTGGGCGCAACGATTCGTCGTAACGCACGCCAACGCACCGCGCAGTGGCGGGCAAATTACCTCGCCCATCTGCGGCGAAAATGGACACAGTCCGTGGAGATGACGGTGCGCGAAGCCCTTGGTGCGCGGGGTCCGGGATGGCGGATAGAGCAGCTGGCGGAGTACACCGGAACGCCTGCCCGATAGCCGTGACAGCGAAGAGAAATAGGGGGATATCACGATGGATGAGTTTTCATTACTGCAGTACTTTTCCGACCAACCCGCGTCCGAGGTCGGGGTGGAGGTGCGTTCGCCCGCTACGCCGTGTGGTTTGGAGGCGGCGACGCCGATTGATGGGCAGTCTGCGGACGTTGGTGGCGCCGGGCTGGTTGTGGAGGTCGATGGGCAGCTCTACGACCTCGGCGACGACGAGGGGTCAATTACGCTTGCCGACGATTCCGGGTTGTCAATCTATTCAGATCTGGACGGTGACGGCACGGTGGATCACGTTACGACGGTCCGTTTTGACGGCACTTGGGAGTCTTGGAGCAGTGATGATGTGAGGGCTGCTGACGCGATGGGCGAAGCAGCAGTGGAACCGGCATCAGCCGCGGGGAAGTGGGATGCGTACTCATGGGAGCAATCCGCTCGGGGCAGCTGGGACTAACGACTTTGGAACCACGGTGCGCGGGGGTACCCGTGTCTCGGTTGCTTACAAATGGGGGTAACTGCACCCAAAGGGTTAATGGTTGTAAATTTATGTGGTGAGGCTGGCCTTATTCACTGGTTATGGCCGTAAATGAACAGGTCGCAAGAATGGGGCGAGGAAAATTATTTGTTGTAAAGCTGTGATGTAACGGCTTGCAAATGCGGGAACAAGCCGATTGTCGATGTGGGGCCCGGCAACTTTCGGTATCCCCCGGTAGCCTTAAATTAAGACGCGAATCAATGAGTCAGGAGAACTGATGTCCGCACCTTCTATTCCTGGTCTCGAGGGCCAGGCCCCGACCGAGAACGCCGAACTGCTGCGCTGGATTGCTGAGGTCGTAGAACTGACCCAGCCAGACAAGGTTGTCTTTGCTGATGGCTCGGAAGAAGAGTGGAACCGCCTTACCCAGGACCTGGTTGATAAGGGAACTCTTATCAAGCTGAATGAGGAAAAGCGCCCGAACTCTTTCCTTGCCCGCTCTAACCCGAAGGACGTTGCTCGTGTGGAGTCCCGCACGTTCATCGCTTCTGAAAAGGAAGAGGACGCTGGCCCGACCAACAACTGGGCGGATCCGGTCGAGCTGAAGAAGGAAATGACCGAGCACTACCGCGGTTCCATGAAGGGCCGCACCATGTTCGTCGTTCCGTTCTGCATGGGTCCGATCACCGACCCGGAGCCGAAGCTGGGTGTTCAGCTGACCGACTCGGAATACGTGGTTCTCTCTATGCGAATCATGACCCGCATGGGTCAGGATGCCCTGGACAAGATTGGCCCGGACGGAGACTTCGTCCACGCTCTGCACTCCGTTGGCGCTCCGCTGGAGGAGGGCCAGGAGGACGTTGCATGGCCGTGCAACGATGAGAAGTACATCACCCAGTTCCCGGAGACCAAGGAGATTTGGTCCTACGGTTCCGGCTACGGCGGAAACGCCATCCTGGCCAAGAAGTGCTACGCACTGCGTATCGCTTCGGTCATGGCCAAGGAAGAGGGCTGGATGGCTGAGCACATGCTCATCCTGAAGCTCACTAATCCGGAGGGCAAGGCCTACCACATCGCCGCTGCATTCCCGTCTGCATGTGGTAAGACCAACCTGGCTATGCTGACTCCGACCATCGAGGGCTGGAAGGCCGAGGTCGTCGGCGACGACATTGCATGGCTGAAGTTCGGTGAGGACGGTCGCCTGTACGCTGTTAACCCGGAGAACGGCTTCTTCGGTGTTGCGCCGGGCACCAACTACTCCTCCAACCCGAACGCCATGAAGACCATGGAGGCCGGTAACACCCTGTTCACCAACGTCGCACTGACCGACGATGGTGACGTCTGGTGGGAAGGCATGGAAGGCAAGCCGGATCACCTCATTGACTGGAAGGGCAATGACTGGACTCCGGATTCCGACGAGCTGTCCTCGCACCCGAACTCCCGTTACTGTACCCCGATTTCGCAGTGCCCGGTCGCCGCACCGGAGTACGACGACCCGCAGGGTGTCCCGATCGACGCCATCCTGTTCGGTGGCCGCCGCCCGGACACTGTGCCGCTGGTAACCCAGGCACTGTCCTGGAACCACGCAACCTTCATCGGTGCAACCCTGGCTTCCGGCCAGACCGCTGCTTCCGCTGAGGCCAAGGTCGGCTCCCTGCGTCACGACCCGATGGCAATGCTGCCGTTCATTGGCTACAACGTCGGTGACTACCTGCAGCACTGGATCGACATGGGCGCCAAGGGCGGCGACAAGATGCCAGAGGTCTTCCTGGTCAACTGGTTCCGCCGTGGCGAAGACGGCCGCTTCCTGTGGCCGGGCTTCGGTGACAACTCTCGCGTTCTCAAGTGGATCATCGACCGCATTGAGGGCCGTGTTGGCGCCAAGGAGACCGTTGTTGGTCACACCGCTAAGGCAGAGGACCTGGACCTGACTGGCCTGGACATCGACTTTGAAGATGTCAAGGAAGCCCTGAAGGCACCGGCTGCTAAGTGGCAGGGTGACCTGCCGGACAACGAGGAGTGGCTGAAGTTCCTCGGCGACCGCGTTCCGCAGGAAGTCTGGGACGAGTTCGAGGCTCTGAAGGCTCGTATCGAGAAGAGCCTGCAGGACTAAGATCTTGCTAGCTAGCCTTGCTAAAAGCTAGAACCTAGAACCACCCCCTTGTTGCCCGAAGTGGCTGGCAAGGGGGTGGTTTGTGCAGTACAACGATGAAGGATGACACGCAATGCAACTAACGCTTTTCTCTGATTTGAGCCTGCGTGTCATCACTTTGATGGCGATGGGGGAGCTGGGGCGCAAATACACCGCTGCCGAGGTAGCGGAGTCTCTCAATGCGTCTCGCGCGCATGTTTCCAAGGTTGTCTCGCGGCTTGTGGAGCTCGGCTTCTTGGAAGCGGTCAAGGGGCGCAATGGTGGCATCTATCTGCGAGATTCGGCTACGGAAAAATCCGTCGGCAAGCTGCTGCGCACTCTGGAAAACAACGAGGTCGTCGATTGCGTCGGCACTGACTGCCCATTGCTGCCGACGTGCCTGTTGCGTGGCAAGTTAGCGGCCGCGCAGGAGGCGTTCTTCGCCGCGCTGGATCCGGTGTTGATTGCGGATCTCATTCCCGCCAAGCCGGTTGATGGTGCGGATGGTGATACTCCCGAGGGAGCTAGCGCGCCCGAGGGTTCTCGGCTGAATATTCGTCCGGTTTAGGCGTAGAGCTGAAGGCCTGATTTCGATTCGAAAAGAGCTGAGAGTGGTGCTGTCGAAGCCTGTCTGTCAAAACTTTCGGTGGCGCCGTTTCTGCAGCTAAAAGCGGTTGATTCGCAACTGCAAAGACTAATTTTGGCGCCAACAAACCATATTGCGCAAACAAAATGCGCAATATAGTGATAGTGTGAAGTCATGCCAAACCTGAATGTCAACAAGAACGGCCTGACTCCAGAGCAGGCCGAAGTCGTCACCCAAACCCTGCCCGTCGTCGGTGCCAACATCGAGAAAATCACGCCGAACTTCTACAACCGGATGTTCGCTGCTCACCCCGAACTCATTGCCGATACCTTCAACCGCGGCAACCAGAAGCAGGGGGCTCAGCAGAAGGCGCTGGCGGCATCCGTCGCTACCTTCGCAGCTACCCTGGTCGACCCAGACGCTCCTGCCCCGGAGGAACTGCTTTCCCGCATCGGCCACAAGCACATTTCCGTTGGTATCAAGCCGGAGCAGTACCCAATCGTGCACAAGCACCTCTTCGATGCCATCGAGGAAATCCTCACCCCAGAGGTCTTTCAGGGAGCTGTCCGCGACGCATGGGATGCCGTCTACCTGGAGATGCAGCGTGTTCTCATCAACTTCGAGAAGGGGCTCTATGACGACCTCGGTGTCGAAGCAGGTGATGTTTTCCGCGCCGCTCACGTCGTCTCTCGCGAAGAGCGCGGTGATGATGTCGCAGTATTCTCCGTCAAGCTTGACGACGAAACCCCCGTTTCCTACCTCCCGGGACAGTACATCTCCGTGCGTCAGACCATGCCGGACGGCGCCGGCCAGCTACGTCAATACTCTCTGGTCGGCGGCAAGGAAGGTGTTCTGACCTTCGCGGTTCGTCGTGTCGACGCCTCTGAGGACCTGCCGGCTGGCGAAGTTTCCACACAGCTGTGGGAAAAGGTGCAGCCGGGCGATGCCATCGAGATTTCTCTGCCGGCAGGCGACCTGGTGTTGGACACCAAATCAAACGACCCAGTGGTGCTTATTTCCGCAGGTATTGGCGCCACTCCCATGATCGGCATGCTGGATGCCCTGGTGGCTGCCGATTCCAAGCGTGATGTTGTCGTTCTCCACGCGGACCGCGCAGAAACCGCAGATGCCCTGCGCGCAGAGCGCAACAATGCTGTCGCCGCATTGGCCAATGCTCGCCAGCAGGTGTGGTACGAGCCGGATTTGATGAATCTGGCGGATGCGGAGCTGCCGGAGGGCGCTCAGTTCTACCTCTGTGGTGGCAACGGCTTCCTGCAGGCCATTCGCCAGCAGCTCGCCGATCGCGGTGTTGCTCGCGATAACGTTCACTTCGAGCTGTTCAGCCCGAACGATTGGCTGCTAGACGCTTAACGCCACAACCGCGCCGTCGCCATAAAAGTCGTCGTCACAAATAAAGCCAAATGACCAGCCGCGATATATGTCCGGGGCTGGTCATTTTGCAGTTTGTAGCATCGGCGGCTTCGTATTACTCGGCCAAGCCGGAAAGCTCCGCAACAACCTCGCCCGCATATTGAACCTCGCACTGCGCAAACCCAATACCTGCCCATAAGTTGAGATATTCAGAATCGCCGGCCTTATTCGCCGCGCCGCGAATCGGCGTGGTCAAGTAGTGCAGTTGCGGGTAAAGCTCCGGCGCGACCCTAGAAAACTCCCGAGTAAACGTGTTCTCGATGGCACGCGCAGGCTTACCGGAAAAGACGTGAGTCAAAACGGTGGCACGCTCCACCAAATCACGCAGTGCCCGTCGGTGCGTCTCCTTCGTACCCGCCTCCGCGGTGGTGAGGAACCGTGTGCCAACTTGCACAGCCACCGCGCCGGCTTCCATAAGCTTGACGACGTCCTCTCGGTTACCCACCCCACCAGCGGCGATGATAGGTACATCGGTCACTGCGCATGCTTCGGTGACTGCTTGGGCAAGCTCTTCTACAGAGGCCCCAATGCTGTCGGACGAATCCTTCCCCTCCACAAATGCGCGGTGCCCACCCGCAGCTAGTCCTTGCAGGACAATGCGATCAGCGCCAGCTGCAGCCGCCGCTCGTACGCCCTCAATTGAGGTCGCATTGAGCACCACGCTGCGGCCAGATTCCTTTACCTGAGCAATGACCTCGTTATCTGGGTAGCCAAAGGTAAAGGAGACGAACTTCAGGGCATCGGGATTGGGCAGAAAGTCATCAGCGAGAATTGCCTCGACTTTCGCCGAGAAGTAGTCATCTGACCAGGTCGGAGTGTCAGGCAAATCGATGTCGAAGTGGGCAGCAGCCGGCGCCAGACGATTACGAAAAGCGGTCCACTGAGCAAGTTCCTCCTCTGAGGTTCCGACACCGGCGTCAGCCGTGTTGGGGCAGAAGAGGTTGATGCCGAAACCTTTGCCGTCGTCAAGCAGTGTGCACGTCTGCTGTGCCTGTTCAGTGAGCTTTTCGACAGTGAGATATCCGGCGGCAAGGGTGCCAACCCCGCCAGCATTGGAAACGGCAGCGACGAGTTCGGGCGTGGATGGGCCACCGGCCATCGGCGCCAAAATGATTGATGAGCGTCGGAGGTTTTCGAGTGTCTGCGAGGTTGTACTGCTCATAGGGGCGAGAGTAACACTAAGGCCGGATTCCCCCGCGTGGGAGAACCCGGCCAATGCCGACGAACGACGTTGCGCAATAGACGCCGCGCTACCGCCTCAAGAACTCAAGAACTACTTGGTGCTCTCCGGCGGATCCAGCGGCATACCCTGGCCAGCGCGGTAGAACGGAATGTCCTGCGGTGCCAGCGGGGTCTTGCCGGCGATGAGGTCAGCGGCCTTTTCGGCAATCATCATAGTCGGTGCGTAGATATTGCCGTTGGTGATGCCCGGCATGACCGAAGCGTCAACCACGTAGAGGCCCTCGGTGCCGTGGACCTGCATGGTCTCCGGATCGACCACGGCCATCTCGTCGGAGGCCGGCCCCATCTTGCAGGTGCAGGATGGGTGCAGGGCGGTCTCGGCATCCTTGCGGACCCACTCGAGAATTTCCTCGTCGGTCTGCACATCTGCACCCGGGGAAATCTCGCCGTCGGTGTACTCCTTCATGGCCGGAGTGTCCAGCAACTTACGGGAGACCTTCACAGCCTCGACCCATTCACGGCGGTCCTGATCAGTGGACAGGTAGTTGAACAGGATCGACGGCTTGACCTTGATGTCCGAGGAGGTGATGTGGACATGGCCACGGGCATCCGAGTACATCGGACCAACGTGGAACTGGAAACCGTGCGGGCTATCGATCTTCGTGCCGTCGTAACGCATGGCCAGCGGCAGGAAGTGGAACATCAGGTTCGGGTAGGGCTCGTTGTCGTTGGAGCGCGCGAAACCGCCACCCTCGAAGTGCGACGTTGCCACCGGGCCCTTGTGGGTGAGCATCCACCACAGACCGATGAACGGCCAACGCCACTTCTCCAGGTACGGCTGTGAAGACACCGGCTGGGTGGCGTTGTACTGAATGTAGACCTCCAGGTGGTCCTGCAGGTTCTCGCCGACACCAGGCAGGTGCTTGACGACGTTCACTCCGGCGGCATTCAGAATCTTCTCATCGCCAACGCCGGAGACCTCGAGCAGCTGCGGAGAGTTGAAAGCGCCACCGCAGAGGATGACCTTGTCTGCTCGCACCTGGTGTGTACGACCCTTCCAGGTGTACTCGATGCCGACGGCCTTGGTGCCCTCGAAGAGGATGCGGGTGGCTTCTGCGCGGGTGCGGAGCTCCAGATTTGGACGCTGCAGGGCTGGGTGCAGGTATGCGCGGGCAGCGGAGAGGCGACGGCCCTTGTCGATGTTCGCGTCGAAGGGACCGAAGCCCTCCTGGCGGTAGCCGTTGACGTCCGGGGTGTAGTTGTAGCCGGCCTGCTGGACAGACTTGAAGAAGGCCTTGAACAGCGGAGAATCGGCCGGACCGCGCTTCATGCGCAGCGGACCGTCGTGGCCACGGCGCGGGTCATCCTTGTCGGAGCCCAGCGCATTTTCCATGCGCTTGAAGTAAGGCAGAACGTGGTTCCAGCCCCAGTTCTCCAGCCCCTTGGTGTCGCCCCACTTGTCGTAGTCCATGGGGTTACCGCGCTGGTAGATCTGGCCGTTGATGGAGGAGGAACCGCCGACGACCTTGCCGCGGGCGTGGTAGATACGGCGACCGTTCATCTCCGGTTCCGGCTCGGATTCGTACTTCCAGTCGTAGTACTTGTTGCCGATTGGGAAGGAGAATGCCGAAGGCATGTGAATGTAAAGGTCCCAGAGGGAGTCCATGCGGCCGGCCTCGAGTACGAGCACCTGCTGAGTGTGGTCTGCGGACAGCCGGTTAGCCAGCACAGAGCCGGCAGAGCCCGCGCCAACGATGACGACGTCGCGGTGTTCGACTGTGGTGTTGCCATTCTTTTTACCGAAGTTGAAGACAGCCGGGAAAGCTCCCATGTTCTGGTGTACCTCCGTAGGTTGTTTGCCGATGTATATCGGACTGGTTTTCAAGGACTGCGATAAGCCTCAAGCGATATTTAAAGGCGGGACCTATATATTGATAGTAGAATAGGTGGCCGGAGGCGTATCTCAAATCCTCTTCACATATATAGAATGGCATACAATTGGCATTCAATTCCAGTTGAAATGGTTTTAAACGCCGTGAAAACTAGATAAAGATGCAGGTAATGGTGTTGAAATTGGGGTTAAGGAATTCTTCTGAATCGATTCTAAGACTTGAGGGATTATTCAAACTAGGTATGCTGGGTTAGTTCCCGAATCTGAAGGATTTTCCTATGTCTGATACTCCGCCAACTGAGAAGGTAACGGAGGAAAAATCTGGATCGTCGCAAGAAATGCAGCGATCGCAGTCGGTCCCTCCACAACAAGCGCAAGCGAGTGTGACCTCCGAGCCTGAGGTCAACTGGCCTGTATTTATTATTTCAGGTGTTGGCATTCTTGCCATTGCCCTGTGGGCTATTTTTGCCCCGGACAATGCAGCGGACACCCTAGCTGGCATTGTCGCCTGGGTATCGAAGAACTTCGGCTGGTTCTATATTGTGACCGCGACGGTGGCAGTGCTCTTCATGCTCTACGTCGCTATCTCGCGAACGGGACAGATTAAGCTCGGCCCCGATCACGCCAAGCCTCAGTTTGGTCTGTTCTCCTGGGCCTCTATGCTCTTTGCGGCGGGTATCGGCATTGACCTGCTCTTCTTCTCGGTAGCAGAGCCGGTGGCACAGTACTATGGCCCGCCGACCGGAGATGCGGAGACCATCGAAGCCGCGCGTCAGGCAGTGGTGTTCACGCTCTTCCACTATGGTGTGACCGGTTGGGCACTCTACGCCCTGATGGGTATGGCATTCGGCTACTTCGCGTATCGCCTGAACATGCCGCTGACCATTCGTTCGGCGCTCTATCCGATTATCGGCAAGCGCATCCACGGCCCCGCTGGTGAAGCGGTCGAAATCGCGGCGATGCTGGGTACCGTTTTCGGTGTCGCAACCTCGCTGGGTATCGGCGTCGTCCAGCTGAATTACGGCCTGCGTGTGCTGTTCGGGGTGGATGAGAGTACGTCCTGGCAGATCGCTCTAATCGTCGTGGCCGTATCGGTGGCTATCGCCTCCGCAGTTTCCGGTGTCGACAAGGGAATTCGTCGTCTCTCGGAGCTCAACGTTGGCCTGGCCATCTGCTTGATGCTCTACATCCTGGTTACCGGCCGCACCGCGTTCCTGTTTGACGCACTGGTGATGAACGTCGGTGAGTACGTCTCGAAGTTCCCGTCCATGACTATGGATACCTACGCGTTCTCCGGAGCGCAGGAATGGTTGAACTCCTGGACCCTGTTCTTCTGGGCTTGGTGGGTGGCCTGGGCACCGTTCGTCGGTTTGTTCCTGGCTCGCATTTCCCGTGGCCGTAGTCTGCGTCAGTTTGTCGTCGGCACGCTGACCATTCCATTCCTCTTCGTTCTGATGTGGGTATCGGTGTTCGGTAACTCGGCTCTGGACCTGGTTATCGGTGGCGATTCGGAGTTTGGGCAGACTGCATTGGATTACCCGGAGCGCGCCTTCTACCTTCTGCTAGAGCAGTACCCGGCACCGATGTTGGTGGCGGCAGTCGCCTCCCTGATCGGTCTGCTGCTCTACATCACCTCGGCTGACTCGGCAGCACTGGTGATGAGTAACTTCACTTCGAAGATCACCGACACACAGCAGGACGGTAAGAAGTGGACCCGTATTTTCTGGGCTGTCGTGGTCGGTGTGCTGACCATCGCGATGCTCTACGTCGGCGGTATTCCGACACTGCAGTCCGCGACGATTGTGATGGGCCTGCCGTTCGCCTTTGTCATCTATCTGGTGATGTATGGCCTCTTTAAGTCGCTGCGACTGGAGCTGCTGCAACAGGATTCGACACGTCGAGCCCTCCATGGGGCGATGTCGGGCCGCGCCGTAGATGGCGAACAGGGCGACTGGCGTAAGCGACTTGCCCGCTCCATGTCCTTCCCGGGCAAGAAGCCAGTCATGCGCTACCTCGACCGAGTGGTACAGCCCGCGCTTGAACAGGTGGCAGAAGCTATCAGGGATCGTGGCGGCGAAGTGACGCTGCACCGTGAACCAGCAGAAGAAGTTGGCATCGACCAGATTGACCTGCAGGTCGGTTTCGGCGAGGAGATGAGCTTCCGCTACCAGGTCTATCCGGTTGAACACTTGACGCCGTCTTTCGCTGGCCTGGTACACCTGGACAGTGATGCTGATATTTACTACTACCGTCTCGAGGTCTTCACGCTTACCGGCTCGCTCGGCTACGACGTCTATGGCTACACCCAAGAGCAGCTGATTTCCGACGTCCTCGACCTCTACGAACGGCACTTGGAGTTCCTGCATATGCAGTCTGATCTCCCGGGCACCTCAGATCTGTCCGATAATGCCGAACCTGTCCGCGAATGGTCTGATGACTACGCCAAGGAGGATTCCTAAATGACCTTTAAGCCTTCCACTACTGATAAGGCTCTCGCAACCGAGACCGCCAAATCTCACGAAGGGGCCGCCACGCTGTTTATCAACGGCACCTGGTCCGCTGCAGCCGCTGGCAATACTCGCACCATCGAGTGCCCGGCCGACGGCTCTTTCATCGCCGAGGTCGCAGAAGCAGACGCAACCGACACCGAGCGCGCCATCGCCGCCGCCGACGCTGCTTTCCGACGTACCGGAGAAGGTTCCTGGGCATCCTGGAGCACAGCTGAGCGCAGCAAGTTGGTACTCGATATCGGAGCTGCCATCAGGCAGCGCAAGGACGAATTTGCCTGGGCAGAGGCTATGGATACCGGCAAGCGCCTGCCTGAGGCGGCAGCCGATATGGATGACATCATTGCCTGCTTTGAGTACTTCGGGAAGCTCGCGGGCAATGATGCCGGTCGTCTCGTGGATGCGGATGACCCGTCCGTCGTCGCGCGTATTGTGCGTGAACCTGTTGGTGTCTGTGGCCTGATTACGCCGTGGAACTACCCACTGCTGCAGACCGCATGGAAGGTTGCACCGGCGCTGGCCACGGGCAATACCTTTGTGCTCAAGCCGGCGGAGCTGACTCCGCACACAGCAATTCTGCTCATGCACGTCATCGATGATCTGGGTGTTCCGGCAGGCGTTGCCAACCTCATTACCGGAGCCGGTGCCGAAGCGGGCGCACCGCTGTCCTCGCATCCGAAGGTGGACATGGTCTCCTTCACTGGCGGTCTTGTCACTGGCAAGATTATTGCTGGTGAAGCGGCTAAGTCTGTGAAGAAGGTCGCGCTTGAGCTCGGCGGCAAGAACCCGAACATCATCTTCGCCGACGCCGATTACGAAGCCGCTTTGGACAATGCCCTCAATGCTGCGTTCCTGCACTCCGGTCAGGTGTGCTCGGCGGGCGCTCGCTTGATTGTGGAGGAGTCCATCGCCGAGAAGTTTGTCGACGATCTGGTCGAGCGCGCCGGACACATCCAGCTCGGCGGTCCGCTCGACGAGAAGGCCGAGACCGGTGCGCTGATTTCGAAGCAGCACCTGGATAAGGTCGCGGCATACGTCGATCGAGCTCGTGAGCAGGGCGCTCGTGTGCGCGTAGGCGGCGAGATCGCCACGGGCACCACCGCCGATGGTTCCGCCTCGCTTGCCGACGGCTACTTCTACCTCCCAACCGTGATTGACCAGGTCACCCGCGATATGGACTGCGTCCACGACGAAGCCTTTGGCCCGGTAGTGACGGTGGAGACCTTCACCACGGTTGACGAGGCCATCGAGATCGGCAACGACACCGAATACGGCCTGGCCGGTGCGGTGTGGTCATCCAACCGCGAGGTGTCTGAGCGCGTTTCCCGCGAGCTGCGTCACGGTACCGTCTGGATCAACGACTTTGGCCCCTACCTGCCACAGGCCGAGTGGGGTGGCTTTGGTCAGTCCGGTATTGGCCGCGAGCTGGGCCCGACCGGCCTGGAGGAGTACACCGAAGCCAAGCTGGTCTACGAGAACACAGCACCGGCTGTTACCGGTTGGTTCGAGGATCGTCGTTAAATAACTCGGAACAAGCCCGAGTAAAAATACGGGAAAACGACCCATCGGCCGTTATACTCACCGATTGAAAAAAATCGACTCTGCGCACAACTGCGATAAAGGTTTGCAGTTGTGCGCATTTTGTTCTCTAAAGGACATCTGCCGTGAACGCTACTACTCGCTCCGACAATGCCAGTTCTAGTACCGCCAGTGGGCCAGATACTGCCTGCGCCGATACTGCCAGCACCGCCGCGACCTTCACCCGCTTCACCTGGCGCCAGCATGTCATCGCCTGGGCTGTGCATGCCTTCACGCTGACCGGTTTGGTGTGGGCAACGCTGGCTGCGGTCGCACTGCTGGAGGGCAGCCCACATTGGATGTGGCTCTGGCTGGGCATTGCCCTCGTCGTCGATGGTGTCGACGGCAATATGGCGCGTAAGCATCACATCAAGGAAGTCGTCCCGTGGTTTAACGGCGCAGTGGTGGACAACATCGTCGACTATCTCACCTGGACCGCCATACCCGCGGCTTTCATGGTTATGTATCTGCCACTGGGGCCACGGCCGTTGGCGATTGCCCTGATTATTTTGGTCCTGGTGTCGTCGATGTTCTGCTATGCCAACGAAGCCGCCAAGTCCGGCGACTACTACTTCGTTGGTTTCCCTGCCGCGTGGAACATCGTGGCAGTCTTGCTGTGGGTATGGAACGCGCCCATGGCGGTGTGCATCGCTGCCATTTTTATCTTCAGCGCAATGACGCTGGTGCCGCTGCACTACACGCATCCATTCCGCGTGGAACGCGGCCGGATTGCCAACATTGCCGCAACGTTCATCTGGATTGTCTCGACCGGCATGCTTATCGCAAGTGAGACGATGGCAGCGTCGTTAAGCAAGGCGTCTATCCACGGGCTTGTGGCTGTCAACGTTGCCGCCGGTGCCTGGCTGATTATTGGCGGCGTGCGGCGCTCGCTTAGCGGTCGCTAGCGGCAGTTGGTGGGTGGTTGGCGCAGGATTGCGGAGATGGCGCGGTCGCGCAGCCAGCGGACGTATTCGACGGCGCAGGCTGCGACAATTAACGCGATGACAAAGATGGTGACCCACATCGGATAATCGCGCCCATTGGCCCAGAAGTAGACGTAAGGCGAGACGAAAGTCACTAGGGTGATCAGGAGCCCCAGCATTCTTCGGCCGAATGAGCGGCCGGTGATCATCTCGACAATTCCCCAGGTGTAGGGGATAGCGGTAATGATGTCGATGCTCCACAGCACCCAGACATTGCCGTGGAATCCGGGGACGAAAACCACAGGTAGCGCGCGGAGCGAAGAGTAGACCATTACCACCAGATAGGCCAACACTTTCGGGTTGTAGAGCAGGCGCCACACGGGGTTGCGCTCGATGAGTTTGGTCCCGACTTTGCGTAGTGCATGCAGATCCTTTTGCTGCATGACCAGCGTATTTGTTCCCTCCAGCAGGTAAGCGAGCAGTTTTTGCTGCTCGAGACTGCCGTGTGCCCAGGCCTGCACCAGCTCGCTTGGCGAGATAGCGATGGGCACCAGTGGTTCTCCGCGCTGTTTCAGCGCAGTGGGAAGCTCGAGGGTACTGCCATCGAGCTTATCGACGGCCAGTTCCGGGCCCACCACATGAACGATGTCGCCGCCGAGGATGTTTTGTACCTTGTCCACATCACTTTCGGGCAGCGAGCTGAACCAGAGTAGCTGCCGGGAGGAAATTGCCATCCGCAAGGCGGTGCCCAGAGCTTCTGCCGCGTCATCGATGGCGTAAAAGTCCTGCGTGTTGGTGTGGGCGAGTGAACGCAAGCTGTCGATTGTCACGACATTTTTGGCATTGAGCTCGCTGAGGCGGGCCACGCCGGAAATATCGATGACCGCCTGAGGGTCAAGGGCGAAAGCATGGGTAAAAGGAAGGTCGAGTATCGAGCGCATCGCAAGGAGCCGCTGGTGTCGCTGGTGTCCAACCAGGGCTGAATTCTGTGCGCTCATAGTGTTTTAGCTTGCCACAACTTGCGCTTCTCACCAGCAACTATACGGTTCGGTCTGTCTATTGGCAGGTGTTCTACCCTGTGAAAACTTCATTAAGTTGGACTTTTTTCGCTGTGTAGAGTAGCTTCTAATCCACTAATAGACAGGTCTGTTCATTATGGCTTTGATGGCGGACTGGCTCATAAATTTAGGAGAAACACTCTCATGCTCATCTCAGGACTAGCGCTGGGCGCCGTGCTCGGCTTTGTTATGCAGCGAGGACGCTTCTGCGTCACCGGCTTCTTGCGCGACATCTTCACTCAGCGCAGCTGGCGCGGCTTCGTCGCCCTGCTGATTGTTATTTCCGTCCACGCCATCGGCCTGGCCGCACTGACCAGCGCCGGCGTGATTACTCCCGAATACAACGAGCTGGCACCGCTGGCCGTTATTGTCGGTGGCGTTATCTTCGGACTTGGTATCGTCCTGGCCGGTGGCTGCGCCTCGGGTACCTGGTACCGCTCCGGTGAGGGCCTGATCGGCTCCTGGATCGCACTGGTCTTTTACGCCCTATCCGCTGCTGCCATGAAGACTGGCTTCCTCAACGGCCTGCAGGATTCCCTGAAGGAACGCACCGTCGGCCTGACCAGCATTCACGCCTCTCTGGGCATTAGCATCTGGCCACTGGTCATCGCGCTGAGCGCCGTCACGGCATACTTCGCTGTCCGCTTCCTGCGCGAAGAATTCTCCGGTCCGCGCCCGGCCACTCTGGCGCCGCGCAAGTCCGGTCTCGCGCACATTCTGACTGAAAAGGCCTGGCACGTGTACGCCACCGCCGCCATCGTCGGTGTACTTGGCGTTATCGCATGGCCGCTGTCCGCCGCCACCGGCCGCAACGACGGCCTCGGCATCACGACTCCGTCCTCCAACCTCGCCAACTACGTTGTTACTGGTGACACCGAGCGTTTCGACTGGGGCGTCCTCCTCGTCCTCGGCATCCTCGTCGGCTCCTTCATCGCGGCCAAGGCCTCCGGTGAATTCCGCCTCCGCGTCCCGGACGCCACCCAGGGTGCACGCTCGGTCGTCGGCGGCATCTTCATGGGTGTCGGCGCTGCGTGGGCCGGCGGCTGCACCGTCGGTAACGGCATGGTTCAGACCTCGCTGTTCAGCTACCAGGGTTGGCTCGCACTGGCGTCCATCGCCGCAGGTGTCGCTATCGCCGCAAAGCTCTGGCTGAAGCCGTCCGCATCTTCGCTTAACGACGTCCCGAGCACCCCTTCCACCACCAACGACACAGCGGTATCGGCAACTGCTCCGGTCACTTCGGCTGCTACTTCGCCTGTGTCCCTGCCGGGTAGCGAAGGTGCCGGTGTCGCTGGCACCGAGGCCTCCCCGCTGGCGGGTGCCTTTACTGTCGCGCCGGTAGCGTTGCTCGACCGGAGCGTCGTCAAGCAGGAAGACGGCAAGCTCAAGCCACTGGGCGATGGGCGTTACGAGCTCGACACCGTCGGCGCGGTGTGCCCCTTCCCGCTGATCGAGGCCAAGGACGCGATCAACAAGATTGAGGTCGGCGAGGAGCTGGTGATCCCATTCGACTGCACCCAGGCCACGGATGCGATTCCGCGCTGGGCTGCGAAGGATGGCCACGAGGTCACCAACTTTGAGCAGACCGGTGAAGCTGGCTGGACGATTTCCGTCCGCCGCGGGAAGTAAGGCATGGTGACGGCGGGGGAGCGTTGTTAGGGTGAGGGCATAGATTGATTGACATCAACAACAAAGGAGCTCAACCATGGCAAAGAATATTCGACCACTAGATGCTCTCGTAGTCGCGGGTGCCGCCAGCGTCCTTGTGCTGGCCGGTTGCTCCTCCGATGATTCGGCTAGTACTGAGGCAAGCAGCACTGTTAGCGAGACCAGCTCTTCCGTGTCGGCCACCAGCACTGAGGGCCATGACGACATGGATGATATGGACGATGCCGATGAGCATGGCGGTCATGGTGACCATGGTGATGACGCGATGGCCGGCCATGACCATCCGGCCGATGGTGGTCCGGCTCCAGAGGGAATGATTGCGGCGGACAACGCGAAGTTCCCGGTCGGCAGTGAAGTGCAGGTTCTCGCCGATCACATGCCGGGCATGAAGGGTGCAGAAGGCAAGGTTGTTGGTGTTTTCAACACCACTACCTACTCCGTTTCCTACACCCCGACCGATGGCAGTGAGCCGGTGAAGGACCACCGCTGGGTCGTTCATGAGGAGCTGGAGAACCCAGGCGAAGCACCGCTTGCCGACGGCTCCGAGATCACCATCAACGCCGAGCATATGGCGGGCATGAAGGGGGCCAAGGGCACTGTTGACTACTCCACCCAGGAGCCGGTGTACATGGTCGACATTGACGATGATGGTATGACCATGAAGAACCACAAGTGGGTTACTGAAAGCGAGCTTGCTCCGGAGGACTAGCAGGCTGTCTGGACGGTCTTTCCGGATAGCTTTCTCTCTTCTCCCGCTCAATCCGCTCCGACTCAAAATCGCCCAGCCACTTCACGACACCTATGTCACCTCATGCCGCCTCCACAGCTGGTACGAGGTGACGCCTGTGTCGTGAAGTGGCCCAGAGGGGGGCGGAGCGAAGTGCCCTGGGGAAACAGGCCACTGCCCAGCTACAGATCCAAATCCAACGACGCACCTGGGATGGCGTCCAGCAGCCGCTGGGTGTATTCCTTCTCCGGGTGGTCGAAGAGATCGTCGGTCGGACGGTGTTCAACCATCTTGCCGTGCTCCATCACGATGACCTCATCAGCCACCTGCCGCACCACAGCGAGGTCGTGCGTAATAAAGAGGTAGGCCAAATCCATCTCTTCCTGCAGCTCAGCGAGTAGTTCGAGCACCTGAGCCTGCACCACCACGTCGAGGGCCGATACTGCCTCGTCACAGACCACAACCTCAGGGTTCAGGGCCAGCGCACGCGCAATCGCCACACGCTGACGCTGACCACCCGACAGCTCACCGGGGAAGCGGCGCCCCATCTCCGCGGGAAGTGCGACGCGGTCGAGAAGCTCGAATACGCGCTGCTCACGCTCCTTCTTGGTGCCAATCTTGTGAATCCGCAGCGGCTCCTCGATGGAGGAATGCACCGTGCGCATCGGGTCCAGCGTCGCATACGGGTTCTGGAAAATCGGCTGAATGCGACGCCGCAGCTCCAGCTCCTCTTTACGACTCCGGCCTTGGACGCGTTTGCCGTCGAAAAGCACTTCGCCCTCTGTCGGATCGAGCAGCCCCAGTGCCATATTGGCGACAGTGGACTTACCCGAACCGGATTCGCCCACGATACCGATGGTGCGACCGCGACGCAGCGTAAAGCTGATGTCATCGACGGCGCGAAAGGAATCCTTGCGCCACGGACGGTCGCCGGGGATGGCAAAGTCGCGCACCAGATTCTTCGCGACCAGAATTTCCTTCTGCTCGTGATCCGCAGTCGTCGGTGCCGCCACCACGCGGTCACCGCGCCGGGCAGCCAGCGACGGCGCGGCCGCGATCAGCTGCTTGGTGTACGCGTGCTGCGGGTGTGTGAGGACTTCCAACGCAGGACCAGTCTCAACGACATGTCCTGCTTGCATAACGACGAGTCGGTCGGCGCGTTCGGCAGCTAAACCGAGGTCATGGGTAATCAGAACCACGGAGGTGCCGAGTTCGCTAGTGAGCTTGTCGAGGTGGTCGAGGATCTTCTTCGCCACGGTCACGTCGAGAGCGGAAGTGGGCTCATCGGCAATCAGTAGCTTTGGGTGCGCGGCCAAGCCCATCGCGATAAGCGCGCGCTGGCGCATACCACCGGAGAACTCGTGCGGGTACTGGTCGATACGCTTTTTAGCGTTCGGCAGGCCAGCCTGTTCCAGCAGCTCAATCGCCTTTTTGTGGGCCTCGGAGCCAGTGGCGATGCTGTTGGCGCGCAGCGCCTCCTTAATCTGGGAACCGACGGTCCACACTGGATTGAGATTGGTCATCGGATCCTGGGGGACCAGGCCGATGCCGTTGCCGCGGATGCTAACAAACTCGCGGTCGGTCAGGTGTGTGATGTCACGGCCATCGAAGGTGATGGTGCCACCGGTGACTTCACCATCACCGGGCAACAGCCCCAGCGCGGCGTGGACAGTGGTGGACTTACCCGAGCCGGACTCGCCGACAATGGCGACCGTCTCACCGGGGAAAACCTCAAGGTCGACGTCATGCACCACATCGGTCAACGATTTACTGCGGCGGCCGGACGCTGTGGTCGTCGGAAAGCCAATGCAGACATCCTTCAAGGTGAGAATGGGCGCTGCGGAAGTATTGGTGTCGGTGCTCATCGACGACGCTCCTTCGGGTCGAGAGAATCCTTCAAAGCGTCACCCATGAGGATGAAGCCGAGAACGGTAATCGCCAGGGCGAGTGCTGGCCAGAACAGGTTGGACGGGGCCTGGCGGAGCACCTGCTGTGCGACAGAGATGTCGTTGCCCCAGGAAACGGTGGTCGTCGGCAAGCCAATGCCCAAGTAGGACAGCGTGGCCTCGGCGACGATGTAAATACCCAGTGAGGTCGTGGCCATGACGATGACAGGGGCGAGGCAGTTCGGCAGCACATGGCGGAAGAGAATGCCGGTGCTGGACAGACCGAGCGCCTTGGAGGCGGTGACGTATTCCTCGTTCTTCACCGAGATCACCGAGGAACGCACCACGCGCGCCATCTGCGGCCAGCCGAAAGCAGCGAGCACGAAGACCACGGACCAGATGGTGCGTTCGGTAAACAGCTGCATCAGCACGATGCCGGCGAGAATCAGGGGGATGGCAAAGAACATGTCCGTGATGCGGGAGAGCACCGCGTCGACCCAACCGCCGAGATAGCCAGCGATGGCACCGAGGATGATGCCCACCACGGTCACGGCCAGGGTGACGCCGATGCCGACGATGACCGAGGCGCGGGCACCGTAGATGACACGGGCGTAGACGTCGTAGCCCTGCTGAGTGAAGCCCATCGGGTGGCCGTCACGGGCTGGGGCCAGCGAGTCACGCAGGTTTGCCGCCGTCGGGTCCACAGAGGTGAACAGCGACGGGAATGCGGCCACTGCGATGGAGAGCAAAATAATGAATGCGGAAACCCAGAACAGTGGGCGGTAACGCAGGTTCTGCCAGGCCGAACCCCAGAGCCCCAGTGGTGGGGTATCCGGCAACTGCTTGTGGTCGGGGTTCGTCGCCTGCGCGGTGCCGGTATGCACGGCGTTGGCCTGCTTTTCTGGCTGAGTCGAATCTAACTGCGTCGAATCTGGCTTAGGCATAACGAATCCTCGGATCCAGGACTGCGTAGAGCAAGTCGATGAGCAAGTTGGCGAACATGTAAATAACCACCAGGATGGTCACGATGCTGACCACGGTGGGAGCTTCACCAATCTGGACGGCGTGGAAGATCAGGCCACCGATACCGGGCACGTTGAAGATGCCCTCGGTGACAATTGCGCCACCCATCAGAGCAGCGAGATCAGCGCCGATGAAGGTCACAACGGGAATTAGCGAGTTGCGCAAGATGTGGCGGCGGGTGACTTCAGAGGTTGGCAAGCCCTTGGCGCGGGCAGTGCGCACGAAGTCGGCATGGCGTGCCGACGAGACCTCGGAGCGCGTCAGTCGCAGAACATAAGCAACCGAGACGAGACCCAGCACGAATGCCGGCAGCAGCAGGGAGGTAAAGGAGGCATCGCTACCAACGGTGGGGGAGACAATCTCCCAGCGCACACCGAAGAGGTAGCGGGCCACGAAGCCGAGCACGAAGGTCGGAGTTGCGATAACCAGCAGGGACATCACCAGAACGGTGGAGTCGAAGAAGCCACCCTTGCGCATACCGGCAATAACGCCGAGGCCGATACCGAAAATGGCCTCAATGGCAACGGCCATCAGCGCCAGGCGAATCGTAATAGGGAAGGCCAGCGCGATTTCCTCGCCGACCGAGCGACCGGAGAAGGTCTCGCCCATATCCAGGGTGAACAGGCCCTTGAGGTACTCCCAGTACTGGACGAGGAAAGGCTCATCCAGGTGGTAGTGGGCGCGCAGTGCTGCGACCTGCTCCGGTGGCAGCTGCTTATCGCCAGCCAGTGCGGCAATGGGGTCGCCTGGCATGGCGAAGACCATTGCATAAATCAGCAGTGTGGCACCGAAGAAAACCGGCACCATCTGTAGGAGTCTCTTTCCGATATACCAACCCATGGTGCTAGTCCTTCTCAATCATTGGGTAGTCCAAGATGCCGTCCCACATCACTACGGCATTGCGCAGCTTCGGGTTCCACGCCACCGAAGCATTGGGGTACCACAGCGGAATCGCTGGCAGGTCCTCCATCAGCACAGACTGAGCCTTGACATAAATCGGCTTGGCATCTTCTGCGCTCTTTGCCGAGGCCGCCTCCTGAATCAGCTTGTCGAACTCCGGGTTCGAGTAGTGGTAGTCATTCGAGGAACCGCCAGTGACGAACTGCGGGATCATGTAGTTGGCCACTGACGGGTAGTCCGCTGACCAGCCAGTGCGGTAGCCGCTGGTGATGGTCTCGTTGGAGATTTCATCGCGCAACTGCTTGAAGGTCGGGTAGGCCTTGCCGTGGGAATCGATGCCGAGGGTTTCGCCAATCATGTTGGTCACCGCTTCGACCCACTGCTGGTGTCCGCCGTCGGCGTTGTAGGCGATGTCGAACGAGCCGGTAAACGGCGCAATTTTGTTGGCTTCGGCCCACAGTTGGCGGGCCTTCTTCGGGTTGTATTCCAGCACCTCTTGGCCAGGTACGTTCGGGTCAAGGTCGCCGAGCGTCAACGAGCTGAACTCGCGCGCCGGGGTGCGGGTGTCGAAGAAAATCTTCTCAGTGATTAGTTTCCGGTCAATCGCCATGGAAATCGCTTGACGACGAAGCTTGCCCTCTTCACCCGAAAAACCTGGCAGATTTCGCGGAATTGCGAAGTACTGCGAAGAGGAGGTCGGGACGTTTGCGCTGGAGTCGGGGAAGTCGGTTTGGAAGCTGGCGAGAGCCGTTGGTGGAATTGTGCGTGGCAGCGTGTCCAGGCGGCCGGCCTGGAGGTCTGCATATGCGGTGTCCACGTCCGAGTAGAAGCGGTATACCAGGCCGTTGTTACGGGCCTTGTGCTCACCGGCGAAGTCATCATTGCGAACCACAGTTAGCTGGTTGTTGTGCAGCCAAGCGCGGCCTTCGGCCATCTTGTACGGTCCATTGCCGATTGGGTGTTCACCGAAAGCCTTCTTGTCTTCGAACGCGGCCTTCGGCAGCGGCATAAACGCGACATAGCCGAGGCTGAGCGGGAAGGAAGAATCTGGGTTGGTCAGATCCACGGTGAACCTCAGGTCATCGACCTTTTTCAGGCCGGAGAGGGTTTTCTCCGTGGCCTTTTCTCCCGAGACTGCATCAAAACCCTGCACGTTGGCGAAGAAGGACTGCTGCTTCTGCAGGTTCGGTCCGTAGGCAGCGTAATTCCAGGCATCGATGTAGCTCTGCGCGGTGACTGGTTCGCCGTTGTGGAAGGTCCAGCCCGGTTTCAGCGTGATGTCGAAATGAGTCGAGTCCTCGTTGGGCTTAATTTCTGCCGCATGGTCCAGGATCATCGAGCCGTCGGTGTCGTAGCGCACCAGACCTGAGTAGAGCATGCGGAGGATATCGCCACCACCGGTTTCATTGGTGTCAGTGGTGTACAGCGGCGACTGTGGTTCGGAGTTCTGGACCACAATGAACCCCGCGCCGACCTGTTGCTGGTCAGTGCTGCAGGCAGCGAGCGCGCTTCCTGGCAAGGCGATTACCAGCAAAGCCGCCAGGATCTGGCGGACATGCAGCGTGAACTTTCCTTTTCCGCTGAGCGTTGTTGCGTGCAGTTTTGTGGCACGGGACTTCTCTCGCTGTCGGAGCTTCCGCCGGAGTTTCTGCCGGGTGTGGAAGGGGCCGGAGGCAACGGGTCTATGCATCGCGAGCCTTTCTAGATTCTGCCAGATAGGCGATATGAATTTGGTGATCGGCTCACTCCAAATGACTTAGATACCCACCTCCCACCTGCATAGGCAATGGTGGTGGTGACAACTTGGGTGTGGTGGGCTCTAAGGTTTGGATACGACCGTTCAATACAGTCTCTAACCATACAAGTCCAAAAAACATATGAGTATTAATCAGGCGAACCATCCCTTATTTGACGGTGTCTTTTACCCTCGATTGGGGAGTTAATCCTGTGCAGTGGTGCAACGTTGTAACATCCTGGCACCCCCGCAGGGGTTGGGGCTGCTGAATTTCTGGCTGTCCCACCGCCGGGCTCCTGTCCGGCCCCATCCGCGACTTCACGACACAGGTGTCACCTCATGCCACCTCCACAGCTGGCACGAGGTGACACCTGTGTCGTGAAGTGGGCTTTGGAAGAGGAAGTGGACTTTGGAGGAGGCGGAGAGGCAGCGCATTAAGTCCCACAGTACGAGTGGAAAGCACCCAACTCCCGCGGTGCCGGCTCCGTGAACCCCGCAGGGACGTCTTGCGACTCAAAGGGGTTGGTTACCGCCTCCAGCAGGTGCCGGTAGTCGGTCAGATCCCCCGCCCCTGCCGCCGCTAACGCTTCCGTGACCAGGTAGTTTCGCGGAATATACAGCGGATTCGTTTCCTCCATAAGTGTCAGGGCCGTCGTCTGGTCGATTCCCAGCTCTTCCCGCGTCTGCTTCCACAACTGCCCCCACTCAGCCGCGGCGGCGGGGAACGCAGGATCAGCGGTCAGCCTGGTCAGCGCAGCCAACGCAGCAACTGTATCCCCATCACCATCGGCAAGAACCTCAATCAGCGCCCGATGAGCATTCGTGTGGTCGAGCCCAAACTTCGCCAGCAACGCCTGCCACTGCTGCACCAGGGGGATGGCCAGCGGGTCGTCGTAAAGCGAGGGGAGAATCCCCAACTTGGGCAGCCACCTGCGGCTGAGCGCATCGGTGAATTCGTCGGCGAATTCGCCCAGGATGTCGCGGGCGCGTGCGAGGGCATCCTCCGGGGTGCCTGCGAAATGCGGTAGCAATGTCTCCGCGAGCTTCGACATGTTCCACCCCGCGATTGTTGGCTGCGCGCCGTACGCGTACCGACCGCCGTGATCAATGCTGCTAAACACCGCCCGCGAATCGTGCGCATCCAGAAACGCACACGGCCCAAAGTCGATGGTCTCGCCCGCGATGCTGGCATTGTCGGTGTTCATCACGCCGTGGACAAATCCGCAGGCCAGCCACGCCGCAACGAGATTGGCTTGCCGCTTGACGACGTCCCGGAGAACCGACTCCGCCGAACTCTCGTAGCCGTGCCGCTGCGCGGCGAACTCGATGAGCCGATCCATGATTCCGGTGTCCGTTCCGGAGCGAGCGACCAGCTCGAACGTGCCAACTCGCAGGTGGCTGGATGCTACGCGCACGACAATGCCGCCCGGTTGAAGTTCGGTGGTGGGGTCGGTGTTGTCGAATGGGGTTTGCGAGCCGCGGTAAATCTCTTCGCCGGTTTTGATGACCGCCAGCGCGCGGGTGGTGGGGATGCCGAGCGCATACATGGCTTCGCTGATGAGGTACTCCCGCAGGGCGGAGGTCAGCGTGGCTTTGCCGTCACCGCCACGGGAGAAGGGTGTGGGGCCGGTGCCTTTCGCCTGAATCTCGTAGGCCTGGGTGTTGTCGCTGCGGGTTGTCTCTTTGGGGTAATCCGGCAGTCCAGTCAGCCCCGGTTCAGCCTCAACTGTGGCAAGCAAGAGCGCGCGACCATCACCGAGTAGGCCTGCGAAGTTACCGAACTGGTGGCCGGCGTAGGCCGTGGCCATCGGGGTTGTGTATGCGCCGGGTGGGGTATCGGTTTCCTTGCCGACTCCGCGGCCAGTGAGGAACTTCAGGCCAGCGTCTGACCGGAGCCACTGTGGGGAGAGACCGAGCTGGCTCGCGAGTTCGTCGTTAAGCATGATTAGCTGCGGCGATGGGGCGTCAAACCCCTGCTGGTCGATAGCGAGTTCAGGCAGTGCGGAGGGCAGATCAACGACGTTTCTAGCCATGTGCGCAGTTTAACGGGTAGGCCGAATTGGGGTTGGTGCGCTGGTGCGTTCAGCGGTGCTACGCCGTTGACGTGGCCTCGAAGGCGAAAAACCCCGGTTACTGGAACAATTCCAGCAACCGGGGTGCGCTCGGGGTAGTCCTACTTCTTCAGGGACTCCGGAGCGTTGAAGCGCTCACCGTGCTTAGCGGCCAGCTCTTCGGCGCGCTCGACGAAGCCCGCGACGCCGCGGCGCTCCGGGTGAGCTGCGGCCGGGTCGACAACAGTGGCGCCGTCGTAGTTCTTAATGAACTGGCGAGTACCACCGGTCCAGGCCGGGTAGCCGATACCGAAGATGGAGCCGATGTTGCCGTCGGCGTCGTGAAGCAGAACGCCCTCGTCGACGCACTTCTGAGTCTCGATGGCCTCGATGAAGAGCATGCGGTCGACCAGCTCCTGCAGGTCGGTGTCCTCCGGAGCGATCGGGGCGATGTTCAGCTCCTCACGGAGCTCATTGAACAGGCCCGGCCAGAGACCGGAGCGCTTGCCGTCGACGTACTCGTAGAAGCCCTTACCCTCGAGCTTGCCCGGGCGCTCGAACTTGTGCAGCATGGCCTCGACCAAAGCCGGTACGCCGCCCTCGTCCAAGGTCTGACCTGCAGCCTCGGCGGCAGCGCGGGTCTCGCCAGCGATCTTCTCCATGAGTTTGAGGTTAAGCTCGTCGGCAAGCTGGAGCTGCGGTGCCGGGTAACCAGCCTGGCGACCAGCGGCCTCGATGATGGCCGGGTCGTAGCCCTCAGCGACCATACGCAGGGCCTCGTTGATGACGGTGCCGATGACGCGGGAGGTGTAGAAACCGCGGGAGTCGGTGACAACAATCGGGATCTTGCGGATTGCAACAGCGAAGTCCAGCGAAGCGGCGAGGATTGCCGGGTCGGTGTTGTCGCCGGAGATGATCTCAATCAGCTGCATCTTGTCCACCGGGGAGAAGAAGTGCAGGCCGATGAAGTCCTTCTCACGCTTGACGTGGGAAGCCAGCTCGGTGATCGGAAGGGTGGAGGTGTTGGAGCCCAGGATGCAGGTCTCCGGAACTGCGGCCTCGATCTCGGCGTGAACCTTGTGCTTGAGGTCGGTGTTCTCGAAGACGGCCTCGATGACCAGGTCGACGTCAGACAGGTCATCGTAGGACTCGGTCGGCTTGATGCGGTTTAGCAGTGCTGCGGACTTCTCCTCAGTGGTGCGACCGCGCTTGAGAGCCTTGGCCTCCAGACCCTCGGAGTAGGCCTTGCCGCGCTCGGCGTTCTCCAGGGAAATGTCCTTCAGGACAACTTCCATGCCAGCCTTTGCACACACGTAGGCAATACCTGCGCCCATCATGCCGGCGCCGACAACGGCAACCTTCTTGAACTCGCGCTTCGGGTACGGGGTGCCGTCAGCCTGCAGCGGACGGGAGCCGCCGCCCTGAGCGTGGTTGAGGTCGAAGAAGAACGCCTGCATCATGTTCTTCGACTGGGTGCCGGTGACCAGCTCGGTGAAGTAGCGGGACTCGATACGCAGTGCGGTGTCGATGTCGACCTGAGCGCCCTCGATGGCAGCCTGCATAGCAAGGCGCGGAGCCTTCATCGGGGAACCCTTGAGCTGCTTGGTCAGGTTTGCCGGGAAGGACGGCAGGTTCATTGCGAACTTAGGAGTCTTCGGGTCGCCACCCGGGATCTTGAAGCCCTTCTCGTCCCACGGCTGTGCTGCCTTGGCATCTTCGCTGGTCAGCCATGCACGAGCAGTGTCGATGAGCTGCTCCGGAGCAACAACCTCGTCAACGAGGCCAGCTGCGAGAGCCTTGCCCGGGTTCATCTGCGCGCCGGTCAGAATGACCTTCATCAGCGCGTCCTGAATGCCCAGCATGCGAACGACGCGGGAGACGCCGCCGCCACCCGGCAGCAGGCCGAGGGTGACCTCCGGCAGGCCAATCTTGGAACCGCGGGCATCGGCAGCAACGCGGTGGTTAGCAGCCAGTGCGACCTCGAGGCCGCCGCCCAGTGCTGCGCCGTTGATGGCAGCAACAATCGGCACCGGGAGCTTCTCCAGGCGACGCAGGGAAGCCTTCATGTCCTCGACCATGTTGAACATGTCAGCTGCATCGTCCTCAGTGGCCTTGGACATCTGCTTGATGTCGCCGCCTGCGAAGAAAGTCTTCTTCGCAGAGGTGATGATAATGCCCTTGATGGAGGTCTCAGAGCCGTCGCCAATTTCGTTTTCCAGGCGCTCCACGGTGGCGCGGATGTCGTCCTGGAAGGTCTGGTTCATGGTGTTGACCGGTGCATTCGGGTCATCCATGGTGAGGGTGACGATTCCGGCGTCGTCCTGATCCCACCGGAACATGTTATCTGTGCTCATAAATCAGTCAGTCCTTTGTGGTTATCGCGGTGTGACCGCGGTAATTGTCGCTGTGAGTTTCGTTCCGGTTTGCTTTAGACGCGCTCGATGATGGTTGCAACACCCATGCCGCCAGCCACGCAGAGCGAGATGAGGGCGTAGCGGCCACCGGTGCGGTGCAGCTCGTCGATTGCGGCGCCGGTGATCATGGCACCGGTTGCACCCAGCGGGTGACCCATGGCCATTGCGCCACCGTTGATGTTGAGCTTGTCGTAGTCGATGCCCAGGTTCTGCTGAGCGTGCTTGACGACGGCGGCAAACGCCTCGTTGATTTCCCACACGTCGATATCGTCGACGGTCAGGTTTGCCTTGGCCAGTGCCT
Source organism: Corynebacterium sp. HMSC055G02 (assembly GCF_001809065.1). Lineage (NCBI taxonomy): Bacteria > Bacillati > Actinomycetota > Actinomycetes > Mycobacteriales > Corynebacteriaceae > Corynebacterium > Corynebacterium sp. HMSC055G02. The sequence continues at coordinate 98,122 of NZ_KV795659.1, forward strand.
CGCGGACAGCCGGCTCGATGCCGGTCAGCATGATGGTCGGCTCGACACCATTGACTGCGGTGGCGACAACGCGTGCGCGTGGGGTGAGCCCCATGTCAGCGCCGGCCTTCTCAGAACCAACCAGGGTCAGTGCAGCGCCGTCGACGATGCCGGAGGAGTTACCTGCGTGGTGGACGTGGTTGATGCGCTCGAGCTGCGGGTACTTCTTCAGTGCAACTGCGTCGAAGCCACCCTGCTCACCCATCATGGTGAAGGCTGCGCGCAGGCCGGAGAGGGACTCTGCGGAGACGCCTTCGCGGATGGTCTCATCGCGGTCGAGGATGGTCAGACCGTTAGCGTCCTTGACTGGGACAACGGAGCGGTCGAAGCGGCCCTCGGACCATGCCTTTGCGGCACGGGCGTGGGAGAGTGCTGCCATTTCGTCGAGGGACTCGCGGTCAAAGCCGTCAAGTGATGCAATCAGGTCAGCGGAGATACCCTGCGGGACGAAGTCAGTTGCGAACGAGACCTGTGCATCCATTGCCATTGCGCCGCCGTCGGACATCATTGGCACGCGGGACATGGACTCGACGCCACCGGCGAGGACGAGCTCGTCCATGCCGGAGCGGACCTTCTGAGCAGCCAAGTTGATGGCTGAGAGGCCCGAAGCGCAGAAGCGGTTGATCTGGACACCGCCGGTGCGGTACGGCAGACCTGCGGTGAGTGCTGCGGTGCGGGCAATGTCCGCACCCTGGTCGCCGACCGGGCTGACGCAGCCAACGATGAGGTCGCTGATGCGTTCTTCATCCAGCTCCGGGAAGCGGTTGCGAATTTCGTCGATGAGGCCGACGAGAAGTGATACCGGGCGTACCTCGTGGAGGGAGCCGTCCTTCTTGCCCTTGCCGCGCGGGGTGCGAATTGCCTCGTAGATGAAGGCTTCGCCGCCCGGCTGAATGGTGGCGGAAGTCATGTGTTTTTACCTCACAGATTCGTCGTAAAGTGTCGTGCGTCACTCTATAACGAATGGCGGATTGCCGGGGGTGATTTGAGGGGTGCTGGGGAGAAAGTTAACTCGCCGTAGTCTCTCACCTGGGGTTATGGGAGAAACCGGGGGTAATTACATAAGTAGTTTTGGTGATGTGGCGCGAGAGTGGGGCGCGTTGCAATGTGGCAGGCGAATGGCGGGGGCTCGATTCTGCCTTAGGATTGGTTCGTGACTGGCGCACTCTTTGATGACATTGAGTTTCCTGTGTCGTCCGTCGAGGAGCTGAGTACCGTTTGCGACTTCGTCTCCAGCGTATTCGGGTGGAATTACGCCATGTACGGCGACGACTGCGCCGATAACAGCGATTCTGGCATCGTCAGCTGAATCAACGCCGAGGATCCCACCCGCGCAATCATGCCCCCATTAGAGCAGTGGATCTCGATGCCGCCTACGAGCAGGTCACGTCCGCGGGTGGCAAGATTGCCAAGAAACCATACGACTTCCCAAGTAGTTTTCGCTTTTGCTTCACGACGCCCGCCGGCCACGAACTCGGCGCGTGGACTCCGGCGGAGAAATTGACAGATACGCGAGATACCATTAGCCACGCTCGTGCGTTGTGAATCAAAAATCCCACTGTGCCGAAGTTCGGAGCTTCTAGTTTTCTTGAATCGTTGACCGTAGCTTCAAACCCAGTTGGCCGACCCTGCCCATCCATTCCGCGCGAGTTGAAACACGAGGAACAACAACTGTTGCGGGGCGTGTGCCCGCGCCTTTTGCTAAAAAGTACTGATTAACTGTAGTGCTATCTCCGAGTTGGGTGTCCGTCGAAATATTCGGAATTCGTTGGAGAAGCTCGGGTTTTCCCGTGCCTAAATAGAACGGGAAAGTTGCCGAAAACGCTTTGCGGCCTAAGTACGTAACAAATACCGGGTCTGAAACAGCTCGGTCAATGTCCTCCGTGTGTCCCTCGCAGGTTATGCGGACGATGAATTCCGCATCGGCCAAGTATGTTCGGCGGACGACCACAGTCGCTCCGACACCGGGTTTGTAGGCAACCGATTTTGCTGACTTGGCTTTAAGTCCTTGGCTAATCGCTAGACGACGCCGAAAGTCCCACTCATCTTCACGCGAGCCGATGGTGTGGAAGTCGTCCACGAACGTAGGTCGGCGTTCTTCTCGAACAGTGAACTCGATATCAGAAATCCAGTCCGGCCATTCATTTCGGCGGTATCCAAGGCCACCAGCAATCAGTCCGCGGAGTGCAGTGGTTGTAGGCATTTTGTCAGTTTTGACGAAATTACCGGTGATGGCTGGTTTGCCCCAACTTTGAACTGGCCCAGCCAGCCGAATGAACACTGAATCAGTCATCAAAAACCCACTTCACGACGGTGTCGATGAGGTCGTCCAGCTGAGTCGGCTCGAGTTTGCCGAACTTGCCTTCAAGCCCTGGGAAAGTTCCAGCGAGGGCTTCAGTGGGGCCGAAGTTTCCGGCGTCAAAGCTTCGTGCTGCGGAATACTGTTGAGAAAGGGAAGTGATTGTAGCTGCGAGGAATCCTCCAGCTCCTTCGGGGATGACCGGAGTTTGGAAGTCATATGCAGTCCGGTAGCGCTGTTCTTCAGCGAGTACTAGGGCTGGAAGGACGTATGGGGCTGTGCTGTGCTCTTTGCCGCGTGGCTGGCCATAGATAGCTGATCGAATCAATTCCCGGACGTTTTCTCGAGAGTCTTCTGCATCGAAAGCTGACCAGCTTTCACGCAACTGTTTCTTATCGATACTGACTGTGCGGTAGAAAACGCCACTGGTGTACTGGCTAACTCCGAGATATGTTGCCCCAGTTCGATGTTGTGCCTCGTGTCGATCATCGACAGTTGAGAAGTAATCGGTATCGATGCTGGTCGCATGAGTTGTTACTGCTGGAGAGACGCTGAGGGCCGCTTCCGTTGTGTTTTGAGGGGAATTGGCGAACATTCGACCAAAGGCAGCGATTGCTAGTGATCCTGTTCGGTGCTCCTGAATAAACTCGTTGACATCGGTTTTCTTGATGTCCTTTCCGCTCGTCAGGCTGGCCAGCACAGTCTGGGCGGCAGTATTGATCTCTTCATTTGACATCCACGTCGAACGAGCGGATTCAGCCTTTTGGGTTTGCGAATCAACGTCGCCAGAAGTCTTAGCTGGTGCTTCAGCTTTGGTGAGCTTGCCGACGATTGATCTCGCGTTTTTCAGTGCAGCCTTCCGGTCAACGTTGGGGTTCAGTTCAAAGACTCTTTCGACGATTTCTTCGGCGAGTTCACCCGAGCGGATGCTTAGGTCCATTGACGCGTTTTCGTAGCGTAACCGGATGCTGCGCTTAATCGATTGAGAAGAATGGAGGGCTCGAAGAACTCCGCCCTGGTTAATTCGTTTTGGGGTTCCGGTGTCATCACGGTTTAGATTGCTGAATGGGATTGCGGTGACGATGCTGAGGGTCAAGTTATGGGGCATGGAGTTTAGGCCTTTCTCGGGGAGTTGTTTATGCCTCTACGACAGAATTATGTTGTTGCGTTGTCTTTGTTGTCGTTATCTGTGTTGGAGGAGGTCTCTGGAATTTCAGCGAAGTAAGAGAAATAGTCTCGCAGCATTCGGCGCCTAATGTTCTGTGACGCAGGCGTGAATCCATTGCCCCAATATAGGAAGGTCCGGAACAGGTCGTAGTAGTCGAGCGCCGGAATAGGTCCGGGCAGGGCAGTTGCAATTTTCAAGATACGCGAAACGTTAAGAATTGCCTCTTCCGCATCGAGTGAATAGATGAATTGCAGGCGCTGGCCAACGGAGTCGAGGTCGTCGGGATTAGCCTGAAATTGTTCGCCAGTTTTCTTCGCTTGAGCAATTGAGACTTGTCGAGCCCAATGCCCGACCCTCCGAATCTTCTTTTGTCCATTTGTATCTGTTGTGTTCGATGGTCGGTAGTGAGGAACTTGGTCGAATTCTGCTACCAAAGCAAAGAGACGAACGAGTGATGTTATTTGATGGTCGGAAAGTGTCGGATCTGCATACGGAAGAACATGCGGATAGGCGTAGTGCTCGGTTGCTGGTGAGGCTCCGCGACGCAGCTCTGCTCGAGTCTTTCTCCAACGGGGTGACTGGATATTTGCGTCGTCTCGTAAGGCGAGAACGCTGGCTAACCGCGTTGCCCACATTGCGTGGACACTATTAGCTTCGGAAGATGTCATTAGAAACTCTCCTCGGTACTGGCCGGCTTGGGTATTAAGGCTTGTAATCCATTTCGGAGTTGTGCTCGGACATATGCGATTCGTGCTGGCTCCTGAATGGAATGGGGATTGACAACTTCATCAAATGCGCACAACGACGCGTCAATACAGCGGTCTCTGAGGTCGGTTGGCATCTCGTAGCTGTGCGTAAAAGGTGAAGGAGACTGAGCTTTATAGAATCTGCGAGCGTCGTTCAATATGTCCTGGTAAACCGCTGAAATATTGCGCCAGAAAGCGTTTGAAGCGTCCTGCTTTCGGTCAATCATGTCATCTAAAACTGCGGGTGGGTACTTAGATTTCGTGGGTTTCCTGCTAAACACTTGACATACCCTGCGATGCAGCTGGTTGATAAGTTTAGCTTGAAGCTGAATGTCCTCTTGTAAGTCTTCGTCGACATCGAATGCCCATTCCGCAGATGAGGGAAAGAAAACTTCGCTGGCGCGAATATTTGGTGAGCTAGCTGTACCTGCAATTAGGTGTTGTGCGAAAATGAGCGGCGCGTCGTTGGGTAAGCGGGATAATGCGCGGCTTGAGATTCGAGCATGCACTTTGTTTGAACGGTTATTTGCGGCCCACTCAACGGCAAGGTCAGTGTTGTCTCGCCCCAAGTCGACACGAACTAAGGTTTCGCCGCCTTTTTCACGCGTTTCATACAGGTAGAACGGGTCAAGTGTATTGCGCTGATCCCACCATTCTTTGTATGTCGTTTTATTTGTGCCCATCTCGGGTTTGAAGTACCACTCTTCGGGGATGCCGCCTGTGCGAACTCCATTAAGTACCCCATCTTCCCAATGGCATGCTGGAGCATTGGAGCTCCATGTGGCTCGCCAAAGTGGATGCGCCTGATTTGGAGCATCCGGGAGTGTGGAATTGTTGCACGTTCGATCTGCCCAAGCCGGAAGGCCACTGCCTTTTACCCATGATGTCGGTATTTGGTACAGCAAGGTTTCCAGAAGGGTATCTCCGGTTTGGATAATCTCAGTCGCGGTGTAATCGGCGCCCACAAAACGCATGCCTGGAGCTCCCATTTGGCATTTGTCTCCTGCGTAGTTGTTATTTCCCGCCATTGAGAGGTGGTGGTACACCACGAGAGCTAGCAGAGCGTCGGGCAGTGCTAAGGCTGGGGTCCCGTCATTGATTAGGTTCCAGTACGTCTCGCCCTCGTCGGGGAGCATTGCCGGTGAGAGCTTTTTAATGGGGAAATGTCCAGCCATCAGTAGGTGGGCTTTGTCCTTTGGGCCATCGCATGGCAGTGGTGGACGTTGAAGAAAAGGCTGAATTGAATCAAAGGGGTCGCAGCCCGGAGCTAAATCTGCAATTGCCTGGTCGACAGCATTTTCTGGTAGGCCGCCCTGAACAATTTCTTCGATTGGGGTTGATGTGTGACGTAAAGCCACTGCTGTGATCTCAGCGAGGAAACGTAACTGCGCCGTGAACTGATATGCGGCGCCATCTACGCTGATGGCGGTGTCTTGCTTATGTGATGAAAGAAGGAGGTCTCGAACGGTTGAGCGACCGTTCGGTGTTCTTAGGAAGGGTGAATCCGTGAGAGCATTTATCTTCATTCGTAGTTCACTTTCGCTAGGTACTGCTTTATGGTACCGATGAGGTTAATACGTCGCAAGCAATTGCCGAATATAAGTATTAATAAAACTGGTTGGCTATTTGAGAGTGCCTCCACGAGCGCGGAGAAGGTGTGCAAATAGCCGAATATAACGAAGTACCTCCACGAAAGCGGAGACCAATTTCACTGTACCGTTGATGCTGTAAATAGAGAGGTTTTCATGACAGCAACAGTATTTCTGACTAAGGTTCCAGTGCATTCTTTGCTTTCGCGAAGAATAGACAAGAAAAAGAGCTTTGTCCCGTCGTCGATTGACTCTCCGTTGTTCCGACACAGGGCTGTGATGAGCCTCTTTGGGGAGTTTGATGCAAATCCCAGGCAGACAGGAAAAATTCTTTTCCGAGTTGATTTCACTGCAGGTCACCCCCCGTACTTCCTTATCCAGTCTTCGGTGGAACCTGTACATCTCGGTGAGCTTCGAGGGGCTGAAAGTCGTACTGTGGAATTATTCGACCTTGAGCCCGGTCAGCCAGTTGTCTTTCGTGTAGCTGTCAATGCAGTTCGTCGAAAGCGTGAACAGCATGATGGAAAGATGAAGACCATCGTGACGCCCGTGCCATATGACCAAGAAATAGACGCAATTGAGCAGGGGCGGACAACAATTACTCCGTGGATTCAGAACAAACTCGCTGGAGCCTTGAAGGAGGTGCAGTTGGTTAACCATCAGCGAGAGGTGCTGAAGGCCACCGAACGGGAGTCTTCCCGAATGGCCATTCAGGTTGATGTTTTGGATGGTGCTGCGCTTGTCGACGATCCAGAGGCTCTAAACAGATTGATTCTCGAAGGCGTCGGCAGGGAAAAGGCGTATGGCTGCGGGATGCTAAGCGTGAAGGCAATTCCATGAGTGACTCACTTGTCCATTCCGAGCTCTGGGCAAAGAAGGGTGAGAACGCTGAGACGTATCCGCTTTTAGCACACATGCTTGATGCAGCTGCGGTAGGTACTTACTTGTTTAGGCATTGGCTTCGACCCGAGCTGCGCTTCCAAATAAGCGATGCACTGGGAGAAAATGCGGAGTGCATCGTGGCCTGGGTAGTGGGTATGCATGATTTAGGAAAAGCCAACCCGCTATTTCAGTTTCAGCACATGCGGGACGATGAATCGTGGCGAAAAGTCCGATCCGAGATTCGTGACAGTGGAAATTACGAACCCGTTCCACGGGAGAAGATGGAGCGCTGGAATAGGTACAGCGATCTTCGTAGGCATGAACGCGTATCTGCAATCGGTATCGGCGGAATGAATCTCGGGGATTCAACCATCGGAGAACAGTGGGCGACACTGCCAGCTTTAGGTCATCATGGCTACTTTACCCTTCCCTTCCGTGGAAAGATGCATTCATCCTCCATGAAACGTGCCGATGAGATGCTCAAATGGGAAGGATGGAAGACTGCGCACGAGAATATTCAAGAGTGTTTTGAGAGGGCCGTCGGGGTATCGCGAAACGAACTTCCCGAAGAGTGTGACCCTGCGGTTTCTATCCTTTTATCTGGACTGACCGTGCTGGCTGATCGTTTGGCATCAAATAATGAGTGGGTTGAGAACGCGCAAGCAGCCACAAGCCGAGGTGAGCTTAATCTCAATGACCCAACCGAGTGGTATCGAGTTCAGCTCGAGAGGGCAGACGAATACGTCCGTGAAAACCTTGGCATCTACTCTGGCTGGGAATCGCAGGAGCACGCAGAGTCAGTTATTCTGCAGCAACGTAGTCCACGGCACATCCAGAAAATAGTTCGTGACGCTGGTGACGGGCTTGTCGGAGTCATGGCTCCGACTGGAATCGGGAAGACAGAGGCGGCTCTGCTTCGCCATGCGCAGAAGAATGAGCGCCTCCTGTTTTTACTGCCAACCCAAGCAACAACGAATGCATTAATGAGACGTGTGCAGCGTGCTTTTTCTAGCACGCCGAACGTAGCGTCGTTGGCTCATAGTCTCGCGAGTGTTGAGGATTTTTACGACACCCCAGTAAGTAGCTTCCATGATGATACGGAAGGGGATCCTAGCTGTAGAGAATCTGGCGGACTGTATCCCGCATCATTCGTGAGAGCCGGGATGTCACGACTGATGGCAGCTGTATCGGTGGGAACGGTTGATCAGAGTTTGAAAGCCGGACTCCGTACAAAATGGCTACATTTACTATTATTGTCCTTGGCCAATGCCCACATCGTTGTTGACGAAGTTCATACGCTTGATCATTATCAGACAGAGCTGCTGAGCACTGTTCTTGAGTGGCTTGGCAAAGTTGGTGCACGAGTAACTCTTCTGACTGCTACCTTCCCGAGCTGGCAATACAGACGACTTGTACATGCATACTCAGGAGTGAAGGTTGACAAACCTGCTGAGTTTCCCGCAGTAGCGGTTGTTCGTCCTCGTCGCCAAGTTCAAAGTGTGCAGCGGGAGGAATGCGCACTAGAGCATAATTCTGGGGGCGAACGGGTCAAGAAGGCTGAGGAGTCTAAAGTAGTTTCAGTTCTGCCATTTGATGTTCTACGACGAGATATAGAACTTAATCACACAAAGATCAGTCACTCCGACAATTGCCGTGCTCATGCGGAATGGGTAATCCAACAACGCTTACGGTTCCCGCAAGCACGTATTGGAGTAATTGTGAACCAAGTGGATTGGGCTCAATCAGTAGCGAGACAATTGTCCGATGCAGGGCACAATGTAGTCGTGCTACATTCCGCGATGACTTCGGAACATAGACGTCGTAACGCAGAGTTGCTGGAAAAAATAATCGGACCTAACGGTAACGCCACTGGTGTGACCGTCGTAGGTACGCAGGCGATTGAAGCCTCGCTCGATATTGACATGGATATTTTGACTACGGATTTGTGTCCTTCAGCTTCGCTGATTCAGCGAATCGGTAGGGTGTGGCGAAGGCAAGATACGTCAAGAAGCGAAAGAATTCCTGAGATTCACACTCCATTGATTCGAGTGGTCGATGGTGTTGAAGTAAGCGAAAAACTGCGATATCCGTATTACAAAGCGGAGATGCTTCGCACATCGCGGTGGATCCAGCAGCATCGAGTTCTGAAGATGCCGGAGGAGTGTCAGGAATTCGTGGATGCTGCTTCAGTGAGTTTTGACGATTTGAAGAACCCGTCTGCAACGGATGCTGATTTCGATCAGGTTGCAGCTGAAAGCCTAATGGCGCGTAAGGGTAAAAGCGTCTCTTACGAAGTCGAAGAGATCCTAGACCCCGAATACCGCATGGCCAATCTCCATGAGAACTTTAGTAATGAGTCTGCTCTATCTTTGGATGGTGGTGATGCTAGAACTCGCCTTATCGAGGAGGAGTCAGTGCGAGTTATTCTCCTGGATTCCGGGGACAGCATTCCAGGCGGATGGCAAGGAGATGTCGAGGAACTGAGATCGATTCGCAGCGGGGATCGTGAGCGAATCCGCAAAGCGCTAAGGGCTTCTATGCCGATGAGACAGAGCAAGTTCTCGCAGATTGAGTCTCCAATCTCACTGGCCGATGCTAAAACTCTCTTGAGTCAGTACTATGCCGTCGAGGCGCATGAACTCTACGATTCTTTGGTTGGTTTCCTAGGATTCAGCGGGAAAGCGACCGGTGCGTAGTGACTTATTCAGAGGAAGCTATTGCATTCTCTCAAATTCCAGCAGGACACCAGGTTCGTTTTGAAGATAGAGTTAGTTTCCTCTACCTCGAGCGATGTAGCGTGCGCCAGGACAAGACCGGTGTTGTCGCTTATTCGAAAGTCGAAGGTGAGTCGCTGATTCAGCGTGTGCAATTACCGGTTTCAGGTTTGGCTGTGCTGCATTTAGGGCCTGGGACGAGCATTTCAGCGGCGGCCATGACTTCGTGTACCCGTGCAGGGGTGACAGTCATGTTCACCGGTGGGGGAGGAGTGCCTTCTTATTCCTACTCTGTGCCATTGACGAGCTCTGCTCGATGGGCGATTGCCCAAGCCAAGCTTGTATCATCGGAACGTAACCAGAGGAAAGCTGCGGTTATCCTGTATCGGCGCCAGCTTGGGTTGGACATTGATTCCGAAGAGACTAGCATCGCCGTGATGCGTGGACTCGAAGGCCGGATGATGAAACAGACATATCGGTCTTTAGCCCGAGAGCATGGTGTCAAGGCTTTTCGGCGTGATACTACAGCTGAAGATTCGGTGAACTTGTGCCTCAATTTGGCGAACTCAATGTTGTACGGCTGTGCCGCTTCCGCCTGCCAAGCTTTGGGGATTAACCCTGCGCTGGGAGTAATCCATCGTGGCGATGCCCGTTCTTTGTTGTTCGATCTGGCTGATTTATATAAACCTGAAGTTTCACTTCCGTTGTCTTTCCGATGCTCGAAAAGTGGTGACGCTCTAAAAGAAGTTCGGAAGGAAATTCGCCGTGAGATTCATCGAAGGGGCATGTTGAAAGAGATGATTGGAGTATTAATGGAGATTCTCGAACCGTATCTGCCAGAAAGAGACGATGACCGGTTGATTGCGGGACGGGGCGACGAAGTGGCTGGGCATACACAGTATGGAAATCGACCCCAGTAACAGTAGGTGCGTCCCTTATGTTTTTGGTACTTACTGCATCTAATTTGCCGGAACATCTCCGAGGGTATCTAACTCGTTTCTTAGTTGAAGTTGATACTGGAGTTTTTGTCGGTAACGTGTCGAGACGCGTTCGTGATAATCTATGGGGCCGGTGTAGCCGAGCTATAGGGGAGGGACGTCTAACGATGATTAATAATGATCCCACCCGAGAGCAGGGGTTCGCCGTAAATACGATGGGGAGTAATCGCCGAGTGATTCAGGACTTCGATGGTCTGTTGCTGCCTGTGACCTTATCTGCCGAAACTCGCGGACTTGAAGAAACTTCTTCGTAAAAACCGCAGGTCGGGAACTCTCTTCTCCGCATACGCGGAGGTATTTCCAGTGATGGCGGCGACAACCACAGAGGGTGGGACTCTTCTCCGCATACGCGGAGGTATTTCCCCTGGCACGTGAGATGGGCACAACGACGCGGGCTCTTCTCCGCATACGCGGAGGTATTTCCAAGTTGGCGTCCTTGCCGACCGTGCCGCCGATCTCTTCTCCGCATACGCGGAGGTATTTCCTTCGGCTTTCCATATCGGTTTCCTGGTTTTCCCTCTTCTCCGCATACGCGGAGGTATTTCCAGGGAAGCAGGCGTTCGACGCGGCCTCGGCTACTCTTCTCCGCATACGCGGAGGTATTTCCTTTGATGCGCAGTGGCAAGAAGCCGCCCCGTGCTCTCTTCTCCGCATACGCGGAGGTATTTCCAGAAGCGGTCAACGACAGGTTGGCGGGCACATCTCTTCTCCGCATACGCGGAGGTATTTCCAAGCGCATCAGATTAATGAACAGGGCAAGCTTCTCTTCTCCGCATACGCGGAGGTATTTCCAGCTGAGTATAGCGTGACACTACACTAGAGAGCTCTTCTCCGCATACGCGGAGGTATTTCCATCTAACGCTACAACGCCACTGCGAATAACCTCTCTTCTCCGCATACGCGGAGGTATTTCCTTGTCAATGGGTGGATACAAGTCCATGACTCTCTCTTCTCCGCATACGCGGAGGTATTTCCAGTTGTTGGCCGTGTGCTCCCCGCCCTGGCTACTCTTCTCCGCATACGCGGAGGTATTTCC
>NZ_KV795659.1:109692-234346 GCF_001809065.1 Corynebacterium sp. HMSC055G02
CTACTCTTCTCCGCATACGCGGAGGTATTTCCTTCGATTTGTTATCTGTCTCAGACCACGGGAACTCTTCTCCGCATACGCGGAGGTATTTCCATGTCGAAGGCGGCGGCGGAGTTTATTTGTGACTCTTCTCCGCATACGCGGAGGTATTTCCTATGCGGAACGCAACGTTGTGCTGCGGCTCAACTCTTCTCCGCATACGCGGAGGTATTTCCGGCACCCTGTCCGGCACTCCGACCGCTGAGGGCTCTTCTCCGCATACGCGGAGGTATTTCCCGAAAATCGTGCCCATCTCAGACATGCTGGTGCTCTTCTCCGCATACGCGGAGGTATTTCCAAGTTCGCCGAGTTCCGTAAGTGGGCGGAAAACTCTTCTCCGCATACGCGGAGGTATTTCCATCGCGGAGAAAATCACCGAGTGGATCAACGGCTCTTCTCCGCATACGCGGAGGTATTTCCAACCCTGGGTCGTCTACCGCACTAACGGCAAGCTCTTCTCCGCATACGCGGAGGTATTTCCCTGTGCCCGGAAAGGCGCATGCCCCTCCAAGACTCTTCTCCGCATACGCGGAGGTATTTCCAACTTGCACTGCTCTAGCCTCCTCGAAATAAGCTCTTCTCCGCATACGCGGAGGTATTTCCAGGTTCTTCGAGTCCTTCACGGTCACCTTCGCCTCTTCTCCGCATACGCGGAGGTATTTCCCTCGCCGGTGTACCACGCCGCCATATCAACGACTCTTCTCCGCACACGCGGAGGTATTTCCAGTCCCGCGCCAGCCCCTTTTCTTTTTTCGAGCTCTTCTCCGCACGCGCGGAGGTATTTCCGTATAACCCCGCGCCGTTAAATCAGCAACAGCCTCTTCTCCGCACACGCGGAGGTATTTCCCCCAGCCGGGAGGAACGGGTTCGGCCACACGTCTCTTCTCCGCACACGCGGAGGTATTTCCACCGTGCAGTCCCCGGCGGATAAGCCACGCCTCTCTTCTCCGCACACGCGGAGGTAGTTCTCAGGTACCAAGCGTCAAGCTCGCCACCTACCTTGTGGCTCAGCCTTAACCCCCTACCGCTTTCGCAGCACCAGCACCAGGTTCGACACCGCGAACTCACGTAGCCCCGGCACGTGAACCATCCACCAGGCCCACCACGGGTGGTAACGCGGAAACGCGGCCAGCAGTTCACAGTCGCCGGCCTCCGCGGCAGCGTGCGCCCACTTCAAACCTTCACCGCAACCGACCTTGAACAGGGACTCGCCAAAGTAGTTCTTCGGCCGCTTGCCGTGCTTCTTCTCATACATGCGCCGCGCGCGGTCGCCACCCAGGTAGTGCGTCATCCCCATCTCGTGACCACCGAATGGGCCGTACCAAATGGTGTAGGAGTAGACGACCAGCCCGCCCGGCTTGGTTACGCGCAGCATTTCCTCGCCCATCGTCCATGGCTCGGGCACGTGCTCGGCAACGTTCGATGAGTATGTCAGGTCAAAAGCATCATCGCGAAACGGCAGTTCCAGCCCCGATCCGCGTACCGACGACTCCAGCTTGATACCTGCCGCCGCCATCTCGCCCACATCTGGTTCACAGGTGTAATATTCCACGCCACGCTGGGCAAATGCTCGGCCAAAGTACCCCGGGCCGCCGCCGACATCAAGGATGCGCTTGCCACGCAGAGAGGTATTCGTCGTAACGCTTGACGACGTGCCCACCGGCCTCCCTGCGCCCGGCGACTCCGCCGTACCAGCGGTGCCCGTCGCATCCACTGAACCATCCGCGCCAGCCGCGATGCTTTCTAGGAGGCCGATGGTGTCCTCGGCAAGGTGCCCGTAGAAGATATCGGGATCGGTTTGCTCGTATTTGAAGTCGTTGAGCAGACCGAATGAGCGCGACAGCGTAGCAAAGCTGCGCAGCTCTTTCAGAGCGGGCGGGACGATAAAAGCGGGAAAGCGAAAGCTGGTCACGTCAAACAATCTAATGGACTGGTTGGGTTTGGGAGTATGGATTTGAGCTAAAGCGGCAACGAAAGCCGCGCCGAGCGTTAGGCTCATATTGTTATGAAAATCTTATTGTTGTGTTGGCGCGACACTGGTCATCCCGAAGGTGGAGGTAGTGAGCGCTATTTGGAGCGCGTCGCAGGTTACCTTGCCGACCAAGGTCACACTGTGGTGTTCCGCACGGCCAGCTATGCAGGAGCACCGGCCCTTTCGCGTCGTGACGGCGTGACTTTCTCCCGCGCTGGTGGAGACTTCTCCGTCTACGTGCGCTCCTGGACCGCGATGCTGGGGGCTAGATTTGGCGTGGGGCCAATTGCCAAGGCGCTCGGCGGCAAGCCGGATGTCGTGGTCGATACCCAAAACGGTGTCCCCTTTTTCGCGCGGATTTTCTCCGGCGCGCCGACGGTGCTGCTGACACATCACTGCCACCGTGAACAGTGGCCAGTGGCGGGGCCGATTATTAGCCAGCTGGGGTGGTTCATCGAGTCGCGTCTGTCGCCGATGATTCACCGCCGCAGCCGCTACATCACGGTTTCCGAACCAAGTGCCGCTGAACTGGTAGAACTCGGAGTGTCGCCGGGGCGCATCGCGGTGATTCGCAATGGTGTGGACCCGATTCCGGAGGAATTGCAGTCGACCGAAATCATGGCAGACCTATCCGAGTGCGACGGTCCGGCACCGCATCTGGTGACGCTGTCGCGATTGGTCCCGCACAAGCAGATTGAGCACGCCATCGATGTGCTCGCAGATCTTGTGCAGGATCGTCCAGGTGCAATTCTCGATGTTATTGGCTCGGGATGGTGGCACGACAATCTCGTGGAATATGCCCGTGACAAGGGCGTTTCGGATCACGTGGTCTTCCACGGGCAGGTCACAGAGGCGGATAAACACCGCATCCTCTCCAAGTCGTGTCTGCATCTGATGCCTTCGCGCAAGGAGGGCTGGGGGCTCGCCGTCATCGAATCGGCGCAGCACGGCGTGCCGACGGTCGGTTACCGATCCTCGGCGGGCTTGCGTGATTCGGTCAACGACGGTGAAACTGGCCTGCTGGCCAGCGATGAAGCTGACCTGATTGCCAAGACACGACAGATTCTCGATAACGGCGAACTGCATCGCGCAATGTCCAAGGCCTGCGTCGCCCGTGCCGCGGAATTTGGCTGGGACAAGACCGGTGAGGCAGTTCTGAATGTCTTGGAAAACCCAACACTGGATAAGTTGCTACCTGCGGCGGGGCAGTAGCGCTTCCATTACTCCAGTCAGTAGCCCCGCCAGCAGCCCAGCGAGTAGGCAAAGAGTCCAGATTCCAAAGGCTGTCCACGCAGCTGCATAGGCCCCCTGGCTTGGTTGTGTGGCCGGCTCGATAACGCCGGGGACATGGTATAGCTGCAGGTCAGGTGTTTCATAGACGGGGTCTAACGCTGCCACAATGTCAGCGGAGTCGCCGAAGTTGCCGGGCGAATTCTCCACTAGGACCCAGCCAACGCCTTGGTCTCGAAGACTCTGGAGCGCAGACTCAAGCTCCTCGTGTCTCTTCGCACCACCGAGCAGCGTGCGCTCAACGGTTGTGGCTCCCTCGCCAGACACCGACTGCCCAGAGACAATCAGTTCGCCAGAGCTCACCACCGGAGCGGGCAAAATCTTCGTAGCCGGGTCGAGGACAGGACGCCCATTAATAATGCGGTAAGAACCGGCAGGTAGAACCGCAACGCGATCGTCGTCAAGCGCGACCACACCGGAAACCGCCGACCAGCCTTCCCATGACGGAATGGGGCGGAGTGGAGCGACATCGGCGGGCAGCGTGGGGACAGCGGCGATGATGATGAGCGCGCTGACGCCAGTAGCCAACCACTGGCCGATGTTGGCGGTGGCCCCGCGAGCGCGGCGTGCCAGGTATTCCGCACCGCTTGCGGCGAGGATGACATAGGCGGGGACGGCGAGCGCGATCCACTTTTGCGTATCACGAAGCAGGCCCGCGCCCGGGATGTGCTCCAGCGCCCAACCCATCATCAAAATGCCCGGCGTTGTTGCGGCGAGAGCGACGAGCATGATGGCCGTGGCGCCAGTGATAATCAGCCCCCGCCAGCGCTCTTGCGAATGCCAGGCACGACGGAATCCCAGACCCATAAGCACCAGGAGTGCCAGCACCATAATCGCCGAAAAACCAACCTCGCGCGTCAGTGGCACAGCCTGCTTATTCCAGATGCCACCCAATCCCAACAGGCTGCCGAGCGTGCCGACGTGTGCCTCTGCTCTGGCCGCAAATGCGGCAGCGCCAGTCGCATCGGAGGACCCAGCTGCACTCGGGTTCAGCAAAGATGCCACTAGCCACGGTGAACTGACCGCTACTGTTGTGGCCACAATCCAAGCGCGGTCGCGGCTATTGCGAGCGGTAACAATGCCGGTGATACCAGCCAAAAGGGCACCGGTCGGCGTGAGACCCGCAGCGGCAATTGCGCTGGTGCGCCACAAGGCACTACCCATCTGCGTTGCCAGAACAACTGCCGGAAGCAGCAATACGGCGATGACCAGTGACCACTGTCCCTGGAGCAAACGCTCGACCACAAACGGGTTCCAGAGCAGCATCGTCGGTGCAATCAGCTGGCTGGCTAAGCTCGGAGTCATGGGTACAAGGCCCGCACCGGATGCGCTACTGGTGCCCGAGCCGTGGCGAGTGAACCTGCGGGCGAGCTCAGCAGCTGCAAGACCACCAATCAAACAGGCGCCCACCATGCCGAAGCGCACCCAATGGCTGGCATCCACAAAGTAGCCCAGTGCCCACAGTGCGGTGTCCTGCGGAACAGCTCGTGCCGCAGCGGGGCCGAGTCCCAGGGCCGCGTCGGTAAGCGGTGGGTGATTGGGGATGACCATGTCGCGCAGCAGAAACATCGGTGCCCCAAAGCGACCATCGGCCGGGGCCTTGTGGGGCACAAAGAGCGGCCAGCACACGGCAGCGGTCAGCAGGAGAATCCACGACAACACAAAAACCCAGGCGACTCGCTCCGAATGAGAGTGAGCCGACTGGGTCAGAGTAGTGCGGAAACGTTGTGTCACGTGCCCTATATTAAATTATTTTTCGCTTTCCTCAGTGAAACTTAGGGTAAGCGAGAGCCTGTGGCACCGTAGTTTCGCGTCTTAGGCGGACTTGCTGCGAACACGGAAGCCAATCACGATGAGAACCAGGCCGAGGATACCGAGAATCCACGGTGCGACAGTGCCACCGATAGTCAGCGACTTACGGGCTTCCTTAGCGCGGTCCATCTGGCGGCCCTTGGAGCCTTCGTCCCACTGAGCGGTGTACTTCATCGCGGTACGGTTCTGCTCCTTGGCCTCCTTTTCACGGCCAGCCTTGGAAGCAATTTCTTCCGCTTCCTTGTCGTCCTTGGCGTAGAACATGAACATCTCTTCAGTACCGTTGACGATCACGCCAGAGGTCGGCTCGACGCGGACAGTACGGACGTTGGTGTAGTAACGATCCAGCTCGACGTCGTCGTCACCCTCCAGGCCCCACTTGTGAGCCGGGAAGCTCAGGCGCATGGAAGCCAGCGAGGACTTGTCAGCCTCGGTGAGCTTGCGGCCGTCGCGAGTGAAGTGCTCGGTCAGGGACTCGTAGAGGTTCTGCGGCGGAATGGTCATGGAGTACTTGTAAACCTTGACGCCATCCTGAGTTTCCTCACCGACAAAGTCAATCTCGAAGTTACGCATCGCCTGGACGTCGTAGTACGGGTAGGACTTCTTCTCAGCACCAAACGGGAACTGGTACTGGATGCCCGGACGGGTGAACGTCGGCGGCTTGGTGTCCGAACCACCCTGCGGTGCGTTAATAGCAACGCTGGAGATCGGGTCATCTACCGGGTACGCAGTGCTGCGGTCAACAGTGATGCGGTCGAGGGTCGCATTGATGAGGTTCTTCGGCTCTTCGCGGTCATCGCGCAGCAGAGTGGTACCGACCTGGAGAGTTGCAATCTTGTCGTCAGCCGGCTCCTCAATCTCAACGTGGCGCTTCGACTGCATCGGAGTCTTGTCGTTGATGAAGCAGTGGACCGGGAGATCGCGCTTCTCTTCGTCCGTCTCTGCCTTGCAGCGCGGGTCATTCTTGCGGTTTGGCGTTGGCTCATTCTTGCCCAGCTGGCTGGAGTCCAACAGAGTGCCGTCGCGCACCTCCGTGATGGTATCGCTCACAGTGTCAAGTGGGATGACCCGGAGGCGAGGCACCAGGAAGGTTGGCAGAAGGACGGCAATGACAATCAATGCAGCACCGATAATAATCAGTGCATGTCCGAGAGTTCTCTTCATCAGCGGATAGTCCTTTAACTGTACGTAACTTTCTGCTGCAAAACCTAGCAGGAAGTTAGGAGTTATGTGGTGTGTTTTTTAAAAATAACTTGTCGGGAAAACAAAAGAGTTTTGGAAAAACCGGCCTGAACAGGACTTATTTCATAATAAAATACAAGTGATTTTACTCATTCCGGTATCCGTGTAAGAAAGTACTATGACGTCCAAGGCATATGCGGCAGCGCCAAACGCTGGGCAAGACACAGTGTCGAGCTCTGTGCCGAACTCTACGCCGAACACTGTATCCAGCTCGGGATCCAGCACTGCATCGAGCTCTGCCACCACATTCCGCCCAGGCTTCCTGCCTTCGCTGGAGGGCCTGCGAGCTGTGGCTTCGATGGGCATCATCGGCACGCACGTCGCATTCCAGACCGGGCATGATGTGGGAGCCCTGTGGGAGCGCATCCTCGGCCGCTTCGACTTCTTCGTGGCCGTTTTCTTCGTGCTGTCCGGATTCCTGTTGTGGCGTTCTCACCGCTCGGGTTACGGCGGAATTCCCCGTCGTAAAGCATTGTCCGATGCCGACGGCGGACGGAAGAAGAGCTGGGCGAAGTACTACAAGAAGCGCGTCGCGCGCATTATGCCCGCGTACTGGGTGCTAGTGCTTATTGTGCTCATCGCACTGCCGGTGGGGCGCGGCGCGGATCTCAAGATTTGGCTAACAAATCTGACGCTGACACAGGTGTATTTCTCCGGCTCGCTGCACGGTGGGTTGACGCACCTGTGGTCGTTGTCGGTGGAGGTCGCGTTCTACATCTCGCTGCCGCTGTTTGCCATTGGGCTTAGCCGGTTGGACCCGCATCGCCAGCAGGGGCGCCGCATAGTGGCAATTTCCCTGCTTGCGATCTTGAGCTTCGGCTGGCCCTACCTGCCACTGCCGTACCCAGAAGGCGTTAACCCGCATATTCAGCCGATTGCCTACTTTTCCTGGTTCGCAGCTGGCATGATTCTCGCCGAGCTGGAATCGCTCCAGGGCGTCGATACCGATGCCGCCCGCGCGAAGGTGGAGACCATGCAGCGCTGGGCACGCCGCCGTTCGCTGTGGCTGGCGATCGCCGTTGGTGCGCTGGTTCTGGCTTCCTACCTGGGTCCCGAAGGGCTAGTCGAGCTCACCAACTGGGAATTCACCCGCCGCCTGCTGTGCGGTCTGGTCTTCGGTGCCGCCATCATCGGCCCCTGGACGATAGCGCCGGAGTCTCGCTTCCTTGAACACCCCATCATGCAGGCGCTAGGGCGCTGGTCGTACGGTATCTTCCTCTGGCACGTGGCGATGCTCTCCATTGCATTCCCGCTGCTTGGCGTGAAGCTGTTCACCGGACATCTGCTCAGTGTCACCATTGTCACGGTCGCACTGTCGATTCCGGTGGCCGCCGCCTCCTACGCGCTCGTCGAGGAACCTGCCCGCCGCTTCTTCGCACGCGTCTGGGTCAACCGCTAACGGCTTTTAATCAGCGGTGTTGTCGGTGTCGTCATCAGCACCGCCACCGGAAAGCATCGAGCAGCACGCCACGATCGTCAGCGCCGCCGTCAGCAGTAACTGAAGCGGCCAGCCGGCACCGGCGTAGTCATCCTTTGGCCATGGGTTCGCCGCCAGCACCAAGCCCGCAATCGACATCATCGCAGCAAGCGCCACAATTAGTGCATTTCGCACGTTCAGCCATGGTTTGACGACGTCCCCACGCTTCCGTGCCCAGAAAACCGCACCAAGGGTAGCGGCAACCACCACGAGGGCAACGACCACGCCAGGCCAGCTGGATACCAGGGTCACTGTCGCGGCAGCCGCAATGCCAATAGCCGCCCGCGGCAAGTCATTGCCCAGCGAAGATGCGGGAATCGGAGAGGTGAGAGCGAATCGTCGCCAAGCGAAAGCCAGCCCCACAGCGACCAGTGCGTACACAGCTGCGAGTGCGCCGCCTGCGAGGATTCCAGTACGCCAGGTCTGCTGCGGTGGATAGGTCAGCTCGACTGCACCACCAATTCCAGCCGGAATCGTCCAACCCTGCTGCCAACCAGAGACCGTTACCGGCTTCATGGGGGCACCTCCGACACGAAGCTCGTGGCCAGCATTGACAGAGATTGGCAACCACACGATGCGATCGTGGTCGGCAGCGTCAATAGGATTGTTCAGGTCGATTGGCGTGGCTTTCTGCTGCTCAGCTGACGGTGCGAAGTAGTCAGTCGAGGTGAGCGATACCCAATCGGACTTGGCATCGATGCGCCATGGCCCCGGCGAGAGCTCAATCTCTTCACCACAGGTCAGCCCGCGGTGATCAGAACCGTCACCGCGCTGGAGGCTGGCCCACGGGTCTCCGATGCTGCTGCGGCAGGTATCAGCATCGACCTTCACCTTTACCGGCTTCGGAACGGTGAACAGGCGCACCAGCGTGCCCTCGTGAATCTCCTGGCCAAAGACCCAACGCTGAGCCAGCGACGAGGAATTCGGTACCACCGGGACACGAACCGGCGTGAGGTCCTCCGCTATATCCTCGGCGGAAAGTTCCGCCTCTTCATCGGAATCGGGGTTGCTGGATTCGAATGCGTCGAAGCCAGTGTCCCGCTTTGGAATCACCAGTCCTAGCTCGGAGATAGCAAAGCCCACAGGAGCAATCTTTGCTGTGATGCGCAAAGATGTGGTCTTGCCGCCGGGCAGCGGAATGCGAGTCGTCTCAC
Source organism: Corynebacterium sp. HMSC055G02 (assembly GCF_001809065.1). Lineage (NCBI taxonomy): Bacteria > Bacillati > Actinomycetota > Actinomycetes > Mycobacteriales > Corynebacteriaceae > Corynebacterium > Corynebacterium sp. HMSC055G02. Next base: position 118,679 of record NZ_KV795659.1, read on the forward strand.
CCGGCACCAACTGTACGGAGCTGGAAGCCGTATCGGTCTGGATGCGCAGTTGCGCCGGAACGCGAGCACCGGTCAGGCTGAGCACTGCGTTATCGGTCGGTTCCTTCCACGACAGCTTGACCCACTCAGCCTGACTCTTGCCTGCCAGGGGTTCCCACCAGGTAGAGGTGTCGCCGTCGAGCATTGCGTTGACCGAGTGGTCAGCCGATGCACCACCGACGTTGTATGGCTCAGAGGCCGACGATGAAACCTCAATTGTGGCGCGACCCGTTGCTGTCTGTGTTAGCGGCAGTCCCGCGACGGGGTAGTCCGGAACGAGGTTGCGGACATATGAGTCCTCGTCTTCGGCCAGGATTGCCGACTCCGCTCCGACGACTTCACCATAGTTGCGGCCGCGGCGTGCGGGAGTGTCGGTGACAGTGCCGGCGTTCTTACCGGACAGGATGCGCACCGGGGCATCGGAATCGACCTCATCAAGCCGCGGGAGCACTTCAGGACCACCGGCGACCAGCGGCACCTGTGTAGTGTCCACCAACCGCGGCGAAAGGGCGTGATTGCGCAGCTCCTTCGGGCCCGCGCCCCAAATCTGGATAGCGGTATGGCCGTCCTCGTCCGTGAACTCCGCCACCTTTTCCATGGTCGGGGAGTCCTGCAGCGTGGAGGTGATGGCGCGCAGCGAATCGCCCCTCGAGGTAACTCTCAAGTCGTGGCGGACCAGCACATAGCCGATGCCATTGTTGCGCAGGGTGGCATCCAGTGCCGGTACCTCGCGGCCCCGAGTCAGCGAATCGCGCAGACCGTCGAGGCCGCGAATCGCCTCTGGGGGCACTAGTGGCACGGTATCGCGGACGGCCCAAGGCACGTCGGCAAGCGGCTGGAGCGGTTCGTCGCGAGTATTGCCCCATGTCTGATCAGCAAACGGCGATGATGGCACCACCAGCGTGCGGGTGTCCTCGCCCTGCTCATTCAGCCAGTCGGCAGCTTCGTGCCAGTAACCCGGAACCTCGGAAAAACCGCCTGCCGGAGCGAGGCGTGCGCTCCACGTAGGTGCGGTGGCACTGGCGATAACCACCAGAACCAGCATCGATGCGATAGCGCGCGGGTGCTTCTCAGGGTGCAGCCACTGCTGCCAGCCAGTGGCTGTTGAATCGCTCGCCGTCTCGTTCTTGTGCTCGTTCGCCGGCTCTCGCCACGGCCATGGCAGCTGGGCTGTCGCATGAGCGAAGCCGATAACAAGTGGCAGACGCACAATAGTGTCAAATTTGTGCAGGTTGCGCACTGCTGCGAGCGTGGAATCGAGCACCTCTCGAGCCGATTCCCACGCCAGTCCGAATGGCTCCGTCCAGGCCGCCATGATGACAAGCCCGATGAGCAGCATCATCAGCCACATTCGACGCAGCGGCAGCGAGCGCATGACCAAGCCAAGTAGTCCAATCGCCGCTACAGCCAGGGTGGCGTAAATGAGAATGGGCTCCGCGACCAGCGCATTTCCGCCGACTCGTTCGAAAGAGACAAACGGTGTCCACGAGGTGGAACCGCGGAGTGTCTCGCCGAGACTCAACCAACGAGTGGTCACACCGGAGGACTCGATGTAGTCCGTAAACGGTGGTGAGTACTTGCCCAGCAGCAGTAGCGGCACAATCCACCACATGCTGACCGCTGCACACGCAGCCAGCCAACCGCCGAGCATCGCCCACGCACGCCCGCGACGAGGCCCCGTAAAAGCGAAGAAGAGCAGCATCAGACCTGCGGGGATGCAAGCCGCCGCTGTACTGACCGCATTGACCGCGCCAGTGCACAGTACCGCTAGACCGGACAGCAATACGGCACGGGCAGTCGCACGCCAGGGCAGTTCCTCGCGCCGGGCTGCGACCCGCAGGAGCGGAAGCAGAATCCACGGTGCCAGCGCGACGGGCCAGGTCTCGGACGAAATCGCGCCCAACGTCGTAATCACACGCGGCGACAACGCGTACAACAATGCCGCCAATACGCGAGAGGTATGCGTGCCGACGTTTATAGCTTCGGCCACGCGATATGCGCCGGTAAAAGCCACGCAGAGAGTAAGGCTCCACCACAGCGCCTGAACCAGCCAGCCGGGCGCTAGGACATCGGGCAGCAAACTAAACAGCGCGAAGAATGCGCCCTGTGGAAAGAGATAGCCATATGCCTGGTTTTGGAGCTGTCCCAGCGGCATGGTGTCTGACCACATGTTGAGCGAGGCGGACAAAAACCCGATGGGGTCTTCTGTCAGGTCGTGCTTTGTGTCAGCGACAGTCTTGCCGGGAGACTGGATGAATGCCAGCAGGCACAGCAAAGCCCACCAAGGTACAAGCACGCGCTTACGCGCTCGAACAAAGGTGGGCATAGCTTTAAAGGAGGGTTAGCGTTAAAAACTTAACGCTGACCGTACTCGACACCGCCAAGCAGAGCGTCATCGGTGGAAACAGCCTGTGCTTCCGGAATTCGGTCTTCGGTCAGAGCCTGGCCGATGCCGAAGATAGCGGCACCACCGAGAAGGGCGCCAATGAGCGCCGAGGCCAGGGCAGGGCCAACGCTACGACGCTGCTCGGAATCAGTTTCGTATGCCATGTTGAGGACTCCTCGTGTGCATTAAGTCAATACTGTTTATAAAACTACACTCTGTGACTTCTGTAAACCAGTGGAACAGCTGGGATTCTCTCCCCGCCTTGAATTTTGAGCGGTTTCAGCGGTCATTGAGTTTTCTTAGTTGAGAGATTAACCCATTTTCTATCAGCTAAGTAAGTTTTTAAAAATTTTCTAGAAATTATTCCTTTTCCCCCGGAACGACGAGGACCGGGCGGCCAGCATTCTTCAGCAACGCGTCAGAGGTCGAGGCGGTGAACAGACCACGCAAACCAGTCACACCACGAGTGCCGGAGATAATCACGCCCGCATCGAGGTCGTGAGCTGCATCGACGATGGCCGACCAGATAGTAGTTTCCGTCTCTACCAAGTAGGGCTCCGCGACGAAGCCAGCCTCAGCGGCAATCTGTACACCCTCACGGCAAATACGGACGGCCTCGTCGTGAGCCGGATCGCCGTCTTCAGTCGTGGCATCCCAGTCGGGCTGCATCATGCCAGAGGCGCCAGCAGTGCGCGCTGCAGCGCGCTGCAGGGGTTCCCAGGCAGTCAGAATGTAGGCCTTCTTAACGCGCAGCAGTTTTCCGGCGTAGGCCAGCGCCCGCTTGGCTTCGTCGGAGCCGTCATAGGCAATGAGCATGGAATCAGAAATCGGTTCAACCATTTTCAGTTCAATCCTTACGTCAGAGATAGCCGAAAGACTGTCAATAGATACAGAAAAAGAGATGTCGCTGTAGTCCAGGATAGGACAACAGCGACATCGAGTACGTCAATCTTTAAAGCTACTCCGAACGAGCGGCTTGAATCAGATAGAGAGTCATTAACAGAAAGCGGTAACGTCCACTGTTATGGCAGCAGAACAAAATCCAGGGCAACCTCAATCAAAAGTTCCTGGGTCCTCGAAGAACGCCATTGCACTCGGCGTCCCCGTCCTTGTCATAGCCGTAATCGTTGCGGCGCTGAACTTGCGACCGAGTATCGCGTCGATCGGTCCGGTGCTCGATCAGCTCCTCTCCGACCTCGGCGCATCCTCCGCCTTTGGTGGTCTGATTACGGCCATTCCGGGGCTCGCGTTTTTCGCGATTGGGTTGTCCGCGGTGTCCGTCGGCAAGCGGATGGGCTTAAGCGGCGCGCTTACACTGTCTGCGACGTTGCTATTTGTCGGCCTTGCGGTGCGCCCGTGGGTGAGCAGCATCTGGCTATTGCTGTTGTTTACTGCGTTATCGGTTGCGGGCATTGCGCTGGGAAATGTGCTGCTACCTGCGTGGATTAAGGTGCACGGTGGTCGCCATACGGTCGTGCTGATGATGCTGTACTCCAGCATGATCGCCCTCGGCGGTGGACTGGGGCCAGCGACGGCATTTTTGATTAGCGATTCTCCCGAGACATCTGCAGGTGGTATCGAAATGTGGCGCTGGGCGCTTGCCGCATGGGCAATCACCGCCCTGGTGCAGCTCGTCGTGTGGTTGCCGCTGCGTGCACGCATCGGATTCGACTACCCGAAGGCGCCGGTCAGTGCCTCGGCAAGCACACCAATCTGGAAGTCACCGACAGCCATTGCACTGGCAGTTTTCTTCGGCGTGCAGTCGATGAACGCCTACGTGCTCATGGGCTGGATGCCGAAAATGCTTATCGACGCAGGTATCAGCGTAAACATAGCCACTGCAGCGTCCATGATTGTTCAAGGGTTGGGCATCATCGGCGGACTGCTGATGCCGCCGCTGATTGCACGGCTCCGCACCATGTCCTACGTCGCCTTTGGTCTCGGCTGCCTTTTCTTCCTCGGGTACGCGTTGATGATTCTGATCGACCAGCGGGGAGCGGCGGAAACTGGTGTTGGATACGCGATTGGGGCTGCGTTCCTGCTGGGCGTGGGTGGTTTTTGTTTCCCCATGGCTATCGCGCTGATTCCGGGCCGCACGCGCAGCCATGAGCTGACCGCGCGGCTGTCCGGCTTCGTGCAGCCAATCGGCTACATTTTCTCCGCAGTCGGGCCATTCCTGGTGGGTGTGGCCGCTGGAACGACGGAAACGTGGACACCTATTCTGGTCGTACTGCTTGGTACTACGGTCGTGCTTGCAGTGCTTGGGCTGGCTGTCGGTCGGCCAACGTACATTGATGACGAACTGGCCGACCGAGGTATCGGTGAAAAGAAGCCGGGGCGTATTCAGCTCGACTGAATTTAGGGGAGTTAGCTCCACTGCATTTGAACCCGGGCCAACTTAGCTTTGAACCTATGACAAAGAAAAAGAATTTAATCGCGCTGGCCTGGAGTTTTATTCTCGGACTGCTGTTCATTCCGGGTTTGATTGCCTCTGTTGTGCTTCTGCCGTGGATTCCGCTCATCGGCCGAGGTGCCGACTGGCTCTCTCGCTGGGTGGCATCGTGGTCCGGCACCCCGATTGCCAACCGCGTGACCAATCGTTGGTTCGACATCCGCAACTTCGTCAACTTGCTCGTCCAGTTGGCCATTGGCTTTGTCACCTTCACAGCGTGGGTCGGCGGCGGCTTCACTGTCGGTGTGCTCTTCGCTGCACCTTTCCTGGTTGATGAAGTGCAGTTTTTCAGCTGGACTCTGACGGACCCAACACAGAAAATTGCTGTTGCCTGGGTTTTCGCCATCCTCTTTTTGGCGCTGACCATCGCCATCAACTTCGGTGCCGGCCTGCTGTCCATTTGGCTCTCCCGCGTCATCCTCGCACCATCCAGCGAAGAAGTTACCCAATCCCGCGACGTGCTCATTGACTCCTTCTCAGGCGAGCGCCGCCGCATCGAACGCGAGCTTCACGACGGCCCTCAGCAACACCTGACCGCCTTGAAACTCAACATTGCCGCTGCTCGCATGGGTAAGACTGAAGAAGAGGTAGCCGAGGCGCTCACCGCCGCCGATAACAATGCAACGCAGGCGCTTGCACAGCTGCGCTCGGTGGTGCTTGGCATTGCTCCGCCGGTACTGTTTGAAAACGGTCTGGTGGCAGCAGTGGAGGAACTGGCCGCGCACTCCGGAATGCAGGTAGCCGTCCATGAAGATGGTGTCTCCGACTTCGGCCCGCTCGATGAGACCACAGCGTTGCTGGCGTACCACTGTGCAGCGGAAGCGTTGACCAATGCCACCAAACATGGTCACGCCGACAGCGCCGAGATCACTCTTGCGGTTCAGGCTCCAAAGAAGGCGCTCGTGTCCCATCTCGGTACGCTTACGGTCACCGTGCGCGACAATGGCGTAGGCCTGGAAGCACCATCGGGGGCGGACGCTGTAGACCTCGTAAAGCATGACGATGGAACCGGCATTGCAGGCCTGCGGGAACGGGCGGCAGCGCTCGGTGGCACCGTGTCGCTCACCAACGCCGACGGTGGTGCCGAATTGCGGTTGGAACTGCCCGTTCGCCAAGGAAGGACACGATGAAAATACTGCTGGCAGAGGACTCCGTACTCCTGCGCGAGGGGCTAACCGGCCTGCTGCGGGCGCTGGGGCACGAGGTCGTCGCCGTCGGCGATGCGGATCAGCTGCTCGCCACCGCCGAAGGGCAAGCGTTCGATGTCATCGTCACCGATGTCCGGATGCCGCCGAACATGCGTGACGACGGACTGCTCGCGGTCTCCACACTTCGCCAGGACAACCCTGACCAGCCGGTTGTGGTGCTCAGTCAATACGTAGCGGCCAGTTATCTGGATCGCCTGCTGCAGCATGGTGGCTTTGGGTACCTGCTTAAGGAACGCGTCTCGGATGTCGACCACTTCGTCGCAGCACTGGAAGAAGTGCGTGGTGGTGGTACCGTGGTTGACCCTGAAGTGGTCGCAACGCTGCTTACTGCAAAGCAGGACGGCATCGCCGCGCTGACCCCGCGCGAGCGCGAAGTGCTCGACCTGATGGCGCAGGGGCTTAGTAATAAGGAAATGGAAAAGCGCCTGGTGCTGACCGCTGGTGCAGTGAGTAAGCATGTGGCGAATGTGTTTTTAAAGCTCGGCTTCCAGCCGGAGGATAGCAACCGTCGTGTTAAAGCAGTGTTGCGGTGGCTGAGATACACTGCACCGTCGCCGTCGCCGTCGTCGTCGCCGTCGGCTTAGGTTGCGCCCCTGAATCAGCTCCATACCCACGCAAAAGCCCCCGCGCCGACTCCTTCGAAACGGGAGTCGGCGTGGGGATTATGGGTAATTGGTGCTACTCGGATATAAGAAAGGCGAGGGTGGAAGCCTCGTCATCGACGAGACGCAGGCTCCGACCGTGCGGTTGATCTACCAGCTGTTCCTTGATGGGATAGCGATCAGTGAGATTAAAACCGAGCTCGCTGCCCGCAAGATTCTCACCCCGCGCGGGAAAGAAGTGTGGTCAACCTCGACAGTGTGCTCCATCCTGTCCAACGAAAAATACAAGGACGACGCCCTGCTGCAAAAGACGTTCACCACCGATTTCCTTACTAAGAAGATGAAGGTCAACGAAGGCGAAGTACCCCAATACTATGTATCAGGTAATCATGAGCCGATTACCGAACCGCGTATCTGGGATCAGATGCAATACGAACTCGCCACCAGGCATGGCAACATATAGTCAGCGAAAGTCGGGTTGTTCTCCACCCGGCTGGAATGTGCTCGGTGTGGGGCGTGGTATGGGCGTAAAACGTGGGCGTCGAACACGAAATGCAAAGACGCAGTTTGGCAATGCAACCATAAATACACAGACGAACATCCCTGCAGCAGCGCGACGGTGAAAGACGAGCAGATCGAAGCGCTGATTGCGGAAAACCAGCGGTGTGCGCTCGACCAGGACGCCTGCCAATCCGCGTACGCCGAACTCGATACTACCTACCGTAAGACGCTCGCACGTAGAACAAGCCTGGAAAAAGATATCGCAGCGAACACCGCCAAGCACGCCGCCATCACCACAACCCTGAATGATCTGACAGGGGAACCTGTGAGCGAGTTTCACCCCGCACAATGGAGCGCACTTATCGACCACGCCATTGTCACCGAGGACGCGATCCGGTTCGTGTTCCGCACCGGTGAACAGGTGAGGATTGCCCTGAAAGGGTGATGTTCGTATCAGTTGACGTGCACAGTAGACACACCTCCCAGAAATATAGTAAGGTTAGGCATGCCTAAGAAGGATGGTGCTTACGTGAACGAAAGTGCAACGGATCGGGTTGTTGAAGGCGAGTATGGGTCGGCGAAGGAAAAATCAGTCGCTGGCCAGAACGCGATCCGTCAGCTATCGCAGCCGGTGAAAGGCAAACTGTTTATCGCGCAGGCCTTAACGTTCGCCTCTGGGGTGTTGGCTATCGCACCCTATGTGGCTTTGGTGGAGCTGGGAGCTGCGCTGATGCAAGACCGGGTGGACCCGGCGCGGGTGAACTGGATCGTGATGCTCCTTGTTTCTGCTTACATGGCGCGGTTGACTTTGTATTTTGTTGCGTTGGGCGTGACGCATTTTATTGACCTGTCGTTGCGTAATCAGATGCGTCGGCAAATTGCCGCCCGAATGTCGACTGCTCCGCTGTCGTGGTTTACCCGCGAGGGCGAAGGGAAGATCCGCAAGACCATTCAGGATGATACGGCCACGGTGCACACAGTGATCGCACACGGGCCGATCGAGAAACTGAACGCAATCGTCTCCCCGCTCGCCTTGTTGGCCTATGCGTTCGTGGTGGATTGGCGGCTCGCTCTGCTGTCGATTGCGACGATTCCGGTTTATGTGGGCATGTATGGCATGTCGATGCGTGGGATGAATGAGAAGACCGCGGAAATGGACACCAAGCTTGCTCAGGTTTCGGCAACGATGGCCGAGTTCGTTGCCGGTATCTCAGTGGTGAAAGCGTTCGGCAAGGTTGGCCAAGCACATAAAGCCTATTTAGATGCAGCTAACGAGTTTTCTAAGTTCTACCGGGCGTGGTGTATGCCGCTGGTGTCGATGTCGGTCGCCTCATTTTCGTGGGTGTCGATCCCGGTGTTGTTGATCGTGAACCTTGGCGGTGGCGCGTTGATGATGAACGCCGGTTGGGTGAGCATCTACGAGGTGATAGCGACGACGTTGATTGCCTTGGTGCTGCCGGGAGCGTTGATGGCAGTCGCAACCATCGCCTGGTCTTATCAGCTCGCAGGTTCAGCGGCAGTACGGCTGGTGAATGTCATGGAGCTACCGGCGTTGAGTCAGCCCGATGCGCCACAGACACCACACGGTCATGATATCGAGATTCGGGGTGTGTCGTATGCCTATGACGACACCCAGGCATTAGACGAGGTGAGCCTGAGCATTCCGGCAGGCACGGTGACCGCGCTGGTTGGCCCGTCGGGTGCGGGGAAGTCGACGTTGGCGAGTTTGATGGCCCGCTTTGATGACCCGGACGCTGGCACGATCACCATCGGCGGGGTTGATCTAAAGAGCATTTCCCAGGATGTGTTGTATTCGACGGTCGCATTCGTCCTGCAAGATGCACAGCTTATTCGCGACACCATCCACAACAACATTGCCCTGGGCGCGCGAGACGCAACCTTGGATCAGGTGCGGCAGGCGGCGAGAGCAGCGCAGATCGACGAGTTCATCATGAGCCTGCCAGATGGTTACGACACTGTGTTGGGGGAGGACACCCACGTTTCGGGCGGGCAGGCAGCCCGTATCGCGATCGCCCGGGCGCTCATGGTTGATGCCCCAGTGTTGGTGCTGGACGAGGCGACGGCGATGGCGGACCCGGAATCGGAATCGAAAATCCAACAAGCTCTCTCGACTCTTGCCAAAGGCAGAACCGTGATTGTGATCGCCCACCGACTGGCCTCGATCAGGGGCGCGGATCAGATTGTCGTCATGGAACGCGGGGGCATTGCTGTGGTCGGTAAACACGACGAGTTGTTGGGTAATGCGCACTATCAGGCACTTCTTGCCCAAGGTGCATGCGAGGAGATGACACGATGAATCAACTATTGCTGCCACGCTTTAAGCGTTTGATGGAACCCGCCTCGTGGCGAGACCTTTCGGTTGGTCAAGCGTGGGGTGCGGTCTCAGGACTGTGTCACGGCTTTGCCCTGCTCGCGCTACTCCCTGCAGCAAGCGCCTTGGCGACCGGAATGCCGGTGTGGGGGCTGTCGTTTTGGGGCTGGCTCATCGCCTTGGCGGTGTTCGCGGTGCTGGGCGTGGGCACGGAGTTTTATGGCATGCGCACCGGCTATATCGGCGCGCTTGGATTCATTCACGACGTCCACCAGGCAGTAGGTAACAAAGTAGCCCGCCTACCGTTGGGAGTGTTCGATTCGGGTAGCTCTGGACGGCTGTCGCGCATGGTCACCCAGGAAATGATGAACTTGGGCGAGTCGGCGGCACATTTCATTTTCTCTCTCGTCCAAAAACTCTCGGCCGTGCTGGTGATCACTGTGGGAACCTGGTTCTGGGATTGGCGGCTGGGACTGACCTTGACGATCGCGTTCCCGATCATGCTTGCCTTCCTCCATATTTCCCGTGTGCTTCTCGATAAGGGCAAGAAGGTTTCCGAACCAGCCGAATCGGAGCTGGCGGCTCGCATGGTCGAATTCGCCACCTGCCAAGGCGCGCTGCGCTCCTGCCATGTCGCCGACGACTACCCGGCCCTTGATCGGGCATTCAAACAGGCTGACCGCAAGGGTCGCAAAGCATTGTGGATCGAAACACTAGCGAACCTGATTAATGGGATGTTCGTTCAAGCGCTCATTGTGGTGATGATCTGGCTGACCGCCCAACTCGCCCTCGGCGGGCAAATGAATGCGCTGAACGCCGTGGTCACAATCGGCATGTGCCTGCGGTTCACCACCATGCTCCAAGACATCGGTGGCTGCATGACCGGGCTGGAAGAACGCCGCCAGCAGATGAACCACGTCGACAAGGTCATGGATGCCCCCGAACTGTCCGAACCCGATGCCTCTACACCGATAAACGCCCCTGGTGATGTTCGTTTCGAGGACGTCACCTTCGGCTACGATCCGGACACCCCGGTTCTCCGTGATATTTCCTTCCATGTCCCGCAAGGTGGCATGTGTGCCCTGGTTGGTCCATCTGGGTGCGGGAAGACGACGATCGCCCGGTTGGTTGCACGTTTCTGGGATGTGCAGTCCGGCAGCGTGCGCGTTGGCGGAGTGGACGTGCGCGAGCAGACCACCGAAGATTTGATGCGCCAGGTGTCTCTTGTCTTCCAAGACGTCTACTTATTCAACGACACTCTCGAAGCCAACATTCGCCTTGGCAACCCAGAAGCCACCGATGAAGAAATCAGGTGGGCCGCTGACCTGTCGGGCGTGACGGAAATCGTCAACCGCCTCCCAGATGGCTGGAATTCATTGGCGGGTTCTGGCGGGCGTGCACTGTCAGGTGGGGAACGGCAACGCGTCTCTATCGCTCGCGCCTTGGTGAAGAAGGCCCCGATCGTGCTTTTCGATGAGGCCACCAGCGCATTGGACGCGGAAAATGAAGCCAATATTGTTGCGGCGATGAATGAGCTACGCAAGCACTCCACGCTGATCGTGATCGCCCACAAACTTGAAACCATTCGACAAGCTGACCAAATTATTGTGCTCTCCCACGGTGGGCGTATCGCCCAGCGCGGGTGCCACGACGAGCTGGTCAACCAGCCGGGTCAATACCGCGATTTCTGGCAAGAGCGCATCAACGCAGGCGGATGGCAACTCGTCTAAACACAGCGCATATCAGCACATAAAAGGAAAAACTATGTCCACACCCACATCCTCGCGCCTCAACGCGCGCGACTTCATCAATATCGGCGTCTTCACTGCCTTGATGTTCGTCATCGTGTTTGCATTCGGAATGCTCGGGTTCATTCCGGCTGCCATGTATGCCGGCTTCTTGCTTTCTATCCTCGTTAACGGCATCGTCTTTGCGCTGTTTACTGCCCGCACTCCGAAGATGGGGGCGTTGACAATCATGCTGATTATCATCGAAATCCTCTTCTTCGTGACCGGCCACTGGGTGGGAGGAATTGCGATCGCCGCTGTGTTCGGCCTGCTCGCTGACTTGGTGATCACCAAGGGGCCGAAGAGCGTGAAAGTTCGTGTCCCGCTGGCATATGCACTGTTTATTCTGCCGATCTATGTTTCCCCGTGGATTCCGCTATTTATGAACCAAGACGCATATATGTCGCAGATCGCCGAACAAATGGGTGCCGAGTATGCCGCCAAGATGGCACAGGTCGTCACGATTCCGATTCTGCTGGGCTTCTTCGGCGTGATGCTCATCGTGGGCTGGCTTGCTGGTCTGTTGGGAACCAGGGTCGCGCGCAAACACTTTGAACGGGCCGGTCTTGTCTAAACTTCCCGACCCGCGCACCATTATCGCAGCGCTCGTCATCGTCTCCACCACGATCTACAGTGCCTACTCGCCGTGGTTCGTGTGTACTCTGGGCGGATTCGCCGCCGTGATGCTGACGAGCGCTACGATCAACCCCAACACGCTCGTGCGCCCGAGCTGGGTGGCCGTCTACCTGGCCACGTTTGCGGCTCTCGGCACACTCGTCTTCGTGATACCCCTGGTCTGGAAATCAACAGCCAGCGCGTTCCTCGTGCTGTTTCTGCAGTGGATGTGGCGATTCAGCGTCAGCGCAGGAATGGGAGCCTACGCGATCGGCGTAATCCGACCCGCCACCTTGCAAAAAGCACTCGCCAGCTCACGAATCCCGACCTGTTTCACGATCCCGATCTCAGTCGCGTTACGTGTGCTGCCCGTGATCGGCCACGAAGTTAAAGCGATCTCAGATGCCATGAAACTACGCGGCATGTCCGTGCTCTCACTGCGTGCGGCGCAATACTTCACAATCCCTCTGCTATCGACCGTGGTACGCAGCGGGGACGAACTGGCATCGGCCGCCCTCGTGCGCGGACTGGGCGGAACCGCAAAGCCCACCTCAGTCACAGTCGTGAAATTCCGAGTGGTCGACGCAGTCATTCTGCTCATCGTTATCGGCTTCGCGATATGGAGAATCGTCCTATGACAATAGCCCAAGCAACTAGGGTCACCTTCACCTATCGAGGAGCAGACCACCCCTCAATCAACGACGCAACCATCACCATCACACCCGGAACCGTCACCTTGCTGTGTGGCGCATCCGGGTCAGGAAAAACCACCGCACTACGGCTATTTAACGGGCTCATCCCGCACTTCCACGACGGCGACCTTACCGGAAACGTCACAGTCGACGACATTGACGTGGCACAAACAGACCTGCCACGCCTTGCCCACCACTGTTCGACAGTGTTTCAAAACCCGCGCACCCAGTTCTACACCACCCACGTGCGCCAAGAACTCGCCTTCGGCCCAGAAAATCTCGGCCGCGACCCGCAGGAGATCTGTGCCCGCATTGACGAGGTCGCAGCCGAGTTAGGTATCGCCGACCTGCTGGAATCCCGCGTCACACAACTATCAGGCGGACAGATGCAACGCGTGGCCTGCTCCGTCGCCATGTGCAACAACACGTCGCTGATCGTCTTTGACGAGCCAACCGCGAACTTGTCCGCTGACGTTATCGACCAACTCGCCACACTCATCGCCAGGCTCAAAGCCGATGGACACACCATCATCATTGCTGAACACCGGCTAAGTTTCCTTTCCGGGATCGTCGACCGTGTCTACTGCTTCGACAAAGGCAAGATTGTCCTCACCGCAACCGGCGAAGAGTTCTACGCTACCTCGGATGAGGAGCGCAAACAGCTTGGGCTGCGATCCCTAGTGCCCGTATCCATGCCGAGCCTGCCCGAATCAGAAGGTGAAGGGCTCACAATCGACAACCTCGCCTTTGCCTACCGCCACGGAAACACAGTCCTCAATATTAACCACGTGTTGTTTCCGGCAGGGAAAATCACGGCACTCCTCGGCCCGTGCGGGTCAGGCAAATCAACACTGGCACGCATTGTTTGCGGACTAGAAAAAGCCAAACATGCATCCATCACACTCGGCGGACAAAAATTCACCAGCCGCGACGCCTACCTTGTGATGCAAGACCCTACCCGACAGTTGTTCTCAGATACCGTCATCGACGAAGTCACGCTCGGCACGACCAAAGCCGAAAAGCAACACATCGATGCCCACGCGATCCTTGAAGAACTCGACCTTGCCGACCACGAGGCTGATCATCCGCAAGCACTCTCTGGCGGGCAACGTCAACGTCTGGTTATTGCTACAGCGCTTGCTGCGAACAAGAAAGTTTACATCTTCGACGAGCCCACGTCCGGTGTTGGCTACAAACACCTTGTCGCGATTTCCCGAGTAATGCGTAAACTCGCTGACACTGGTGCCGTCGTCATCGTCATCACCCACGATGCTGAACTCGTTACCGAGGTCGCCGACCACGCTATCCACCTCGACCAAATCAACGCCTGCTAACGCAAACGCTCACTCAGCCGAAAGAGAGGAAAGTGTTTCTACAGGTCAGAGTTAACGCGCTATACACTCGCTAACGCAAGCGATTTTCTTGACCCCCTTGGGGCATACTCGCTAACGCAAACGCCTACTTATCATTTTCGACGTCTAAGTGGAGCCGATGACGGGAATCGAACCCGCGCCGCCTGCTTGGGAAGCAGGAGTTCTACCATTGAACTACATCGGCACACAGTAGGCGGAATGATTAAAAGCACGCCACGGGATTGGCACAGTAGGTGTGGCATGCAGGAAATCAGTCGCCCTCTGTAACTTCAATGTAGCACTCTCGATTCGCGTCGAAAAAATTGGTTGGCAGCAGCTCCGCTGAATTTATCGCGGGCATATCCTGCAACCCGCGCACGCTGTGCATTACAGAGCGGTTAAGCTGGTCTATGTGTTGCTCTCAGATCGTGATATTCGTGCCGCTATCGATGCCGAAGGCTCCGGCCATCTCGGCATTGATCCTTTTGACCCGAAGATGATTCAGCCTTCGTCCATCGACGTGCGTCTGGACAAGTTCTTCCGAGTTTTTAACAACTCGCAGTACACGCACATCGATCCGAAGTTGCCGCAGGAAGAACTGACGTCCCCGCACGAGGTTCCAGAAGGGCAGCCCTTCATTCTTCACCCGGGCGAGTTCGTCCTGGCATCGACCCTGGAGTACTTCACTATTCCTCCGAACTTGGCAGGCCGCCTGGAAGGTAAGTCTTCGCTGGGGCGTCTGGGCCTGGCAACGCACTCGACCGCCGGCTTTATTGATCCAGGGTTTTCAGGTCACATCACGCTGGAGCTATCCAATGTGGCGAACTTGCCTATCGCACTGTGGCCAAATATGAAGGTCGGCCAGCTGGCACTGTTCAAGATGTCCTCGCCGGCAGAAGTGCCTTACGGTTCCGGCAAGCTCGGTTCGAAGTATCAGGGGCAGCGCGGCCCGACGCCGTCGCGTGCGTACCTGAACTTCCGTGATGAGGAATAAGGCACCTGAAACTCGGGATATGAACTCGGAATATAAATGAATTGTGAATAGCCCCGAGTGAATTCTCGGTGAAGAAATGGAAACAATTGTTCAATAAAGAGTTTCCGCAGGTGAAAAGCCTAAATATGGGCCTTTAGTTCACACCATTTAAGGGTTAAATCGGCTTGAGGGCCTTTTATCTTTCGATAAATAATAGCCCTTATGCGTATTACGGTTATTGGTACGGGTTACCTTGGCGCCACTCATGCCGCGGCGATGGCGGAGTTAGGCCACGAGGTTCTCGGCGTAGATGTTGATCCCGCCAAGATTGAGGCATTGTCCGCAGGCCAAGTTCCTTTCTTTGAACCCGGCTTGCCCGAACTGCTAAAGAAGCACGTTGAGTCGGGGCGACTACGTTTCACCACTAACTACGACGAGGCTGTTGAATTTGCGAACGTCCACTTCGTAGGTGTCGGAACTCCGCAGGTCAAGGGCTCGTACGCAGCCGATGTTCGCTATGTGGACGCGGCTATTACCGAATTGGCTAAGCGCGTCGTCGGCAAGCATCTAGTGTTTGGTAAGTCCACTGTGCCCGTCGGTACCGCACCGCGCCTGCAGGAGCTAGCTGCGAAGATGATCGGTGAGCGCGCCGCAGCCGGTGATGAGCAGTTGAAGAACACCAGCCTCGAGATCGCCTGGAACCCGGAGTTCCTGCGCGAGGGCTTCGCGGTAAAGGACACCCTGGAGCCGGACCGTGTGGTGCTGGGCACCCAGAAGCCGGGCATGATCCTCAATGGTGCTGGTCAGGAGGTCGAGTCAATCGCTGAGGACAGCCTGCGCGAGTGCTTCGGTCCTATCTTCGAGCGCGAGACGCCGCTTATCGTCGCGGACACTGCCACCGCAGAGCTGGTGAAGGTGTCGGCGAATGCATTCCTCGCCACCAAGATTTCCTTCATCAACGCGGTCTCCGAAATCTGTGAGGTCACAGGTGCGGATATCACCACGCTTGCCGACGCCATCGGTATGGATGCCCGAATTGGCCGCCGCTTCCTCAACGCGGGTCTGGGCTTCGGCGGCGGTTGCCTGCCGAAGGATATCCGCGCATTCATGGCCCGCGCCGGTGAGCTGGGCGTTGACCAGGCGCTGACCTTCCTGCGTGAGGTCGATGCGATTAACATGCGTCGCCGTGAAAAGACCGTTGACCTGGTGCGTGGTAGCTTCGGCGGCTCGCTGCTCGGCCACACCGTGACCGTGCTGGGTGCGGCTTTCAAGCCGAACTCTGACGATGTGCGTGACTCCCCGGCGCTGTCGATTGCTGGTTCGCTGTCTCTGGCGGGCGCTTCGGTGAGTGTTTATGACCCGCAGGCCATGGAGAACGCCAAGAAGAATTTCCCGACCTTGGAGTACGCACCGAGCATCGAAGCTGCCCTGGAAGGCACGGAGATGGTTGTCGTCGCCACCGAGTGGCAGCAGTTCCGCGACATCGACCCGGTGGCTGCGAAGAAGCTGGTCAAGCGTGCAGCAGTGCTCGACGGCCGCAACTGCCTGCCAGCCGACCAGTGGCGTGCCGCAGGCTGGGATGTCACCTGCCTCGGCCGCGGCTAAATGCTAGCCGCCCTCGAGCGCTTCGGAAACTTCATACCCTCCGGGGCCACGGTATAGGCGGCGATGAGGGTGGTAATCGGCACTGCGAGTACCAAAGCCACCGCACCGATGGTGGAACGCAGCAGCTCTGTGGCCACGACATCGGAGGTCAACGACTGCATCAGCGGCCGGTCGGAGACGCTTAACAAAATCGATAGCGGCAGTGCGGTGCCGAGGTACGCCAGTACCAGTGTGTAGACCATCGACGCGATGTGGTCGCGACCGACGCGCATTGCCGAGCGGAAGACCTCCATAGGCCGCGACCGCGGAGCTGCTTCGTAAAGCTCCTGGACGGTCGAGGCCTGGGCGATGGTGACGTCGTTAAGCACGCCCAACGCGCCGATGATGAATCCCGCCAGAAGCAGACCTGTGACGGAGACGTCAGGCAGGTAAAGCTGAATGAGCAGGTTGTCCTCGTTGCCGAGACCACGTAGCTGTGACGTGGAGATTGCGAGGTTGGCCAGGCCCGCCGCCAACACCATCGTGGTGAGTGTTCCCGCCAGTGCGGAAGCTGACTTCCAATTGATGCCATGTACGAGGAAGAGCACCGGGAAGAGGATCGCCGCGCCCGCCGTGATGGCTAAGGCCACAGGATCGCCACCGCGTAGCAGTGCCGGAACCAGGAATCCCATCACTGCGGCCAGCGTGATGCCAAGACCAATGAGGCTCAAGACTCCGCGAGTCATGCCGACGAGGATGATGAGCAGCACCGCTGCGCCGAGCCACATCCAGATGGTCGTGGTGCGATCCATGTCCAGGAAGGTGTAGGTGTTGCCGATGCTAGCGGTGTCGACAACCTGATCGGGCGCGAGGTCGACGACATTAGTGTCGGTGGCAGGAGCAGGAGCTTCGGGGGCAGCGGGGGCAGCGGGGACTTCTGCGTCGGATTCAGGTGCTGGTTCCTGCTCCGGGGCTGGAGCTGGTGCCGGAGCCTCTGCATCAGGAGCAGGCTCACCCTCTGCGCCCTCAGGGGCAGGCGCGGGAACAACGCCGGGAGCCGGTGTCATCAACCCCGGATCCGGCACGGCACCATTGTCGACAGCTCCGGTACCGGCCGCGTTTGGACGGTGAATTGCCAGGACGACCTTGTCTCCCTCCTCCAGCTCAATCTCGCCGGGAAGGCCGGATGCTTCCAGCAGAGTCTTCTTGCCCTCGTCTGGACCCGAGGTCAGCTCAATGACCGAGAGCTGGCACTTCGGCGCCGCGGGGTCATTGAGGGAGGCCGCCAGTCCTGGCCGCGGCTGGTCATCGAAGACGCGTCCGTTGTCAGGCGAATTGCACGCGCCGACGCTGTGCTTTACGACGGTTCCCTTAACCGTCTCTGCAGCTGACGTCTGTGACTGCAGGAATCCCGGCCCTGGGCTCGGAGCTTCACCCGATGGCCAGAGCCCAATCACTGCGAGGAAAGTGGCAATACCAGCAACTGTGAGAACTGTGGCCAGCAAGCGACGTGCTCTTGTGGGGTTGTGCCGCGGTTTCGTTGGTTTTGGTTTGGCTTGCGCAGGTTCGTTTTGCCGTGCCGGTGCTGGTTTTGAATGTGCGGCAGGCTCTGCATGTCGTGCTGGGGCAGCCGAAGTTGCAGAGTTGGGTTGATTCGCGGTATTGACAGCCCGGAACCGGCCGGTAGGGGAGCCGCTGTTCGAGTTCTTCAGTACGTCGAGATGCGCACCTATGTCGGAACCCGGAGCAACGCGAAAAGGTTGCTGGTTGTCAGAGTTCATTGAATCTTTTGAATGCCTGCCCACCCTTAATAACCTAATCGCTGCACCAGCACCGGAAGGCGTACCGCCATTCCGGCGCGCCGAGCCGTAGTCATCAGCGCTATGGCCCACCTATCGATGCAATACTCACTCATCGATGCGCTCCAGTGTGTCCATAAGTGAATAGCGCATCGATATGTGAGAAGGGCAGAACCAGTAGCGTGCGCAACCTTAAGTACTGCTATTGCTTGTAGCTGACCAGGAAGTTGCCTAGGCGCTCGATAGCTTCCTTCAGGTCGCGTGCCCACGGCAGGGTGACAATTCGGAAGTGATCCGGCGTCGGGTAGTTGAAGCCAGAGCCGCCGACCATCAGGATCTTCTCTTCACGCAGGATGTCGAGCATCAGCTTCTCGTCATCGTGAATTTCGTAGACGTTCGGATCCAGCTTCGGGAATGCGTACATTGCTCCCATCGGCTTCACGCAGCTTACGCCCGGAATTGAGGTCAGTCCCTCGTAGGCGACATTGCGCTGCTCCAGCAGGCGACCGCCTGGCAAGATCAAGTCCTCGATGGACTGGTAGCCGCCGAGTGCCACCTGAATGCCGTGTTGAGCAGGGACATTCGGGCATAGACGGGTGCTGGCCAGCAAGTTGATGCCCTCGATAAAGCCCTCTGCGTGGCGCTTCGGGCCAGTCAGCACCATCCAGCCCGCGCGGTAACCGGCCACACGGTAGGTCTTGGACAAGCCGTTGAAGGTGATACAGAGCAAATCCGGGGCCAAGGAGGCAGTGGAAATGTGCTCTGCATCGTCGTAGAGGATGCGGTCGTAGATTTCGTCGGAAAGCAGCAGGAGTGAGTGCTCACGAGCGATATCGACGATGGCTTCGAGCGTCTGGCGTGTGTAGACCGCGCCGGTCGGATTGTTCGGGTTGATGATGACAATAGCCTTCGTGCGATCCGTCACCTTCGAGCGAATGTCTTCGACATCCGGGGCCCAGTTATTCTCCTCATCGCACGTGTAGTGGACGGCCTTGCCGCCGGCGAGGGTGGTTGCTGCAGTCCAGAGCGGGTAATCCGGAGCTGGAATGAGGACCTCATCGCCCTCGTTGAGCAGCGCCTGCGTGGTGATGGAAATCAGCTCGGAGACGCCGTTGCCCAGCCAGACGTCGTTGACGTCGAAACGGGGGAAGTCCGGGTCCATCTCATAGCGCGTGACGACGGCACGGCGTGCGGAGTAAATACCCTTGGACTCGGAGTAGCCCTGTGCGTGGGGGAGGGCGCGGACCATGTCCTGCACGATGGTGTCAGGTGCATCAAAGCCGAACTTTGCCGGATTGCCGGTGTTGAGCATCATGATGCGGTGGCCGTCGGCCTCCATCTGTTCGGCGAGAGTAGTCACCGGACCGCGAATGTCGTAGAGGACGTTCTGCAGCTTGGAGGATTGGTCCAGTGTCTTCAGTGGAGTGCGGCGAGGTGCCCTGATGTTTCCACGACGGGCGGCAACACGGGCAGCACGGGACTGCTCGGCCTGAGCGGCCTGCGCAGCCTGAGCGTCCTGCGTTGTCTCGTTGGTGGTTTCGGTGCCCTGGGAAGTGTCTTTACTGGAACTCACCTGTCTAAGCATGCCACTTTTTTGCTCCCGCACCATGCTTTTCTCACAGCGGGGGCAGATTAATTGCACATTGATTGCGCAAAAGCGCCCTGCATGAGGATGCAGGACGCTTTACTGGGGTGCGGGCAGCTGGGGTTCTGGCTGCTAGTTACTGCTTAACTGCGGAGCCGTCGATCTGCAGGGAAATCTCGTTGCCAAGGAGCAGGCCGCCAGTCTTAATAGGAGCGTTGTAATCGATGCCGAAATCGGTGCGGTCAATCTTGGTGGCTGCCTCGAAGCCAACGCGAGTCTGACCCCATGGGTCTTCAGCGGAGCCGAAAATGTCGACATCCAGGGTGACCGGCTTGGTGATGCCGTTGATGGTTAGGTCGCCGGTAACGGTGGCCTTTTCTTCGCTCTGGAGCTCGATAGCGGTGGAAACGAATTCGAAGGTCGGGTTTTCGTCGGTGCCGAAGAAGTCCTTCGAGCGCAGGTGGTTGTCGCGCTCTTCATTGTTGGTGTTGATGGAGTTCGCCTGAATGGTCGCCTTTGCCGTGGAATTCTCCGGCTTGTCGGCATCAAAATTAATAACGGACTCAAACTCAGTGAACTGACCGTGGACCTTAGTGATCATTGCGTGACGAACGGTGAATCCAACGGTGGAGTGCTGTGCATCAAGAACGTAGTTGCCAGACTGAAGAGCCATAGTGAATCTCCTAAAAGTTAAAAGTATCTCGAATGTTTCGAAGTATTTTTGTCCGCCGGAACCAACTTCCGGTGTTGACGTGTCAACGATAACTCTAGATGTGATGATGTGTCAACAAAGGTCAAAGAAAATGCCGAATATTTTTTAGAAGCGCACATCCGGTCGGGCGATCGGTTCGGGGTTTTGTCATGGCTGGGCGAGGCTCCTTTGGTTGGAGGCGGTTCATATGGAGTCGTTTTAAGTGCTTATGCCCAGCATAACAGGCGTTGACATGTCAACAACTGCTATTTAGGATTGAGAATTATGCAATTCGGAATTTTTACAATTGGCGACGTCACAAAAGATCCCACGACTGGACAAATCCCTACTGAACATGAGCGCATTAAGGCAACTGTCGCCCTAGCGAAGAAGGCCGAAGAGGTCGGCCTCGATGTATTTGCTACTGGCCAGCACCACAATCCACCGTTTGTGGCACCGGCGAATCCGCCGATTTTATTAGCCAACCTCGCAGCACAGACCGAAAATCTGATTCTGTCGACTTCGACAACGCTGATTACCACCACCGACCCCGTGCGCATCGCCGAGGATTACGCCTACCTCCAGCACCTTTCCGAAGGTCGCATTGATCTCATGATGGGCCGCGGCAACACCGGGCCTGTTTATCCGTGGTTTGGCAAGGATATTCGCAAGGGAATTCCGCTGGCCATCGAGAACTATCACCTACTGCGCACCCTTTGGCGTGAGGAGAATGTGGATTGGCAAGGTCAATTCCGCACTCCGCTGCAGTCATTTACGTCCACACCGCGCCCGCTCGACGGTGTAGCACCTTTCGTGTGGCACGGCTCAATCCGCTCCACTGAGATTGCTGAGCAGGCCGCCTTCTATGGGGACGGCTTCTTCCATAATCACATTTTCTGGAATATCGAGCACACCACAGCCATGGTCAATCTCTACCGCCAGCGCTATGAGCACTACGGTCATGGTGCTGCTGATCAGGCAATTGTCGGACTTGGTGGGCAGGTCTTCGCCGCTGAGACGGAAAAGAAAGCCAAGGAAATTTTCCGCCCCTACTTCGACAATGCCCCGGTCTATGGACATGGGCCATCGTTGGAAGAATTCGAGAACATCACTCCACTGACCGTCGGCACGCCTGAGCAAATCATCGAACGTTACCTGGGCTATGCAGATGCCGTTGGTGACTACCAGCGCCAGCTTTTCCTCATCGATCACGCCGGCCTGCCGCTGGAGATCGCGTTGGAGCAGGTTGAGATCCTGGGAACCGAAATCGTTCTGGTCCTGCGTGAAGAGTTCGAGCGCCGCCGTCCGGCACACGTGCCCTCCGACCCGCCGACGCACGCCTCGCTCGTCGCCGAAGGCGCAGATTCCCCGCACCTGCTGGTCCGCCCGGCGGAAAGGAATCAGCAGTGAAAAACCTCGTCGTCGTAAGCGCTGGCGTTTCCGATCCATCGACCACGCGCATCCTCGCCAATCGCATCGCGGAAGCTGTTAACGTGCAGGTCTCCAAGCGCGGCGAAGGCCTCGAGATCGAGTACGTCGAGCTGCGCGAACTCGCTGTCAGCCTCGGCACGGCGATGTCCACAGGGCTTTACGACGAAAAATTGCGCGCCGCCCTCGATACTGTCAGCGGTGCTGATGGATTGATTGCCGCGACCCCGGTGTTCGCAGCATCCTACTCGGGGCTGTTCAAAATGTTTTTCGACGCCCTGGATAAGGATGCGCTGACCTCCATGCCGGTCATTATTGCTGCGACGGCTGGCACAGCGCGGCATTCATTGGTGCTGGAGTATGCGATGCGTCCGCTGTTTAGCTACCTTCGCGGCACCGTTATGCCGACTGCTGTATTTGCAGCCACTGAGGACTTTGGCGCTGGCGATGGTGCCGGCGGAGTATCCGGCGCGGAGATGAGCAATCGCGTCGTGCGTGCAGCTCGTGAGCTTGCCGAGTACCTTGTCGGTGTTCGCTCGGCAGTAGTCGGTTTTGGTCCAGATTTTGGGAACGAAGCTGAAGAAAAGGGTGCAGCGCATTCAGCGGGCGGGGCCAGCGAGGGGAATCAGGGTGCCAGCGCGCCGAACAGGCGACGCAGTACAAACACGCGGGTGGATACTAACGTCACGGATTTTGCCACACTTCTAGAGGGGCTCGACGGCACCGCGAAGTAGCCGCGCTCACGTGAAGGGGCGGCAGAGGAGGGGTAGGGGGTCAGCGCTCTTTAGCGGCACCACGGGAGGTTGTAGTAGTCGCAAGAGAAGGTATCGGAAAGAGCGTATTCCTTAACCTGCAGGTCGTCGCTGCTGGTCGTAGCTGTCGGTGCTGCGGTAGCGGTCGGGGCGCCGGTCAGCGCGCCCAGGGAAAGTGCTGCGGATGCAATGGTGGTAGCAAGAACAGAAGTGCGTCGAAACATTAGGTAGTACTCCGAAAGATATCTGCCTCGGCAAAGTGTCAAGGCTGTGTGGACTGCCGGACTTCGCCAGTGATTAATAAAGAAATCATAACTATTTAATCAAGAGTGTGAAGTGTGGAGGTCTCTCTACCTGCCCGCGCCTGGGGGTGGCCATTCGGCTACTCTCTGGTGTCTTTATGTAGGTGGGCTAGTGGCCGAAATGTTGATTGTCTAGTACCAAGTGGCCGACCGAGGCATTTTTGAATTGGTTCAAAAGGCGTAGTTCTGATGCGATTGAATTGATCGCCGAAATCTTATTGTGGCGCCCATAATCGCTGGTCAAGGTCAATTAGATGTCGTATTTTCGCGTGGTAGAAATCGGTGAGATTCCATTTTTACTATGTGGATAATCGCTGCGGCCGTCGTAAAGCCAGTCGAAAATTTTCCATTACAAAACGCTGAATTTCGACTTACCTTTGCAGGTGTCAGTTCAAGTATTTCCTTACGAGTTGCTCGTCACATCCTGAAAGGATTTCGCCGTGAAGAAGACCCTGCTCTCCGGCTCCATTGCAGCCCTGGTCACCATGTCCTCGCTGGCTGTCGCCCCGATGGCTGAAGCTGCCCCAGCCCCCACCCCGGGCACTGTCGGTGGCACTTGCTCCGTTGAAGGCCAGTCCGGCCAGTCCCTGAAGATCACCGGCTCGAAGTTCGAGGTCGAAGGTACTGCGACTGTCGCTAACTACGGCGACACCGACCTGCCGCTGACTCAGACCCTGAAGGAAGGCAAGACCAAGTCCTGGAACGTCGGCGGTTCGGTCGACTTCGATTTGCTCAAGCTCTTCCACGTCACCTTCAGTGCCGGCTACCAGTCCACTCAGACCTGGGAAGTTGGCCAGACCCTCGGCCCGTACCCTGTCAAGCCCGGCTACACCGGTGTTCTGGAGTATGGCTTCCTGAATCAGTCCTTCGAAGGTACTCACCTGACCTGTAAGGGCGGAAAGTGGATTGACGCGGGTCGTCCGTACTGGGGCACCATCCCGAAGGAGCGTCACATTCGCGTTTCCATGCGCGCCAACGAAGCTGACCGCTCCGTGGACGGTGCTGCTCCGCAGGTCAAGGAGTACGCCGTTTAAGACGGCCAGAGCCCCTAAAGCCTCGAAGCAGAAGGAAGTTTCTCCATGTTGAGCCTGAAAAAGAAGGCCCTGGCCTGCGCGGTGATGGGTGCAAGTCTTCTTGCACCAGGCATCGTTGGACAGGCCGCGGCGACCCCGCTGACCCAGACCCCTGACCAGGATGAGCACCACACCGGTTTCACCAATACGGATAAATGTGACCCGGTCAAGGATGCCAAGCGTCACCCCTGGGAACAGTGGATTACCGACGAATGGGACCGCTACAACGGCACTAACTCATTCACCAACCGCACTGACCGCCCTATTCAGTACACCCTCGAGGTGACAGAGGGAGTCAACGAGTCCGTAAAGGCCATGAGCTCCGGAAATATGTGGGACGTGTTCCTCCACGGGGTGAAGAACAAGTACGGCATCGTCGAGGTCAGTCAGTGGTCGGTTGGCGACAAGCTGGGCCCGGTGACCGTCAACCCCGGTGAGACCGTTCGCGCAGACTACGGCGTGCACATGAAGTCCTTCATTGGCCGTGTTCGCACCTGTGACCAGAAGACCGGCCTGTGGCGCGGTGAGCCCTACTTCGGTGAGTACAACGGCAAGGGGCCGTCGACTCGCTTCGTGGTCTGGCACAAGACCACCAAGGAGGGCGAGCACCGTCAGCAGTGGGCGCCTGTCAGCGGTAACTCCGGTGACGGCGGCCCGGCATCCGCCACGATTAACGACTAGGAGCAGTTATGAAAAAGCGTGTTGTCGCCATGTGCTTGACGACGGTCTTTGCGCTCGGACTCGGTGCTCCGACAGCGGTGGCCGCCCCGAATCCAGGAGCCGGTGAACCGTTCGCGCCGGAGGAGTGGGTACCAGTGCCCAAGCCGGCGGCAGTTGACCGCGGTCCGGCACCGGGAACCACTTGTGAAGCTCCGGGTTCGGTGGCTGAGTTCGTGGAAATCACCGGCTCTCGCTACGACGTTGAGGGCGTTGTTTCTACGAAGAATGACATCGGTGATGAGCCGATTCCGCTGACGCAGACCATCAAGGAGTCCAAGACCAAGAAGTGGTGGACCAATATCTCTGTCAGTGTGAAGGTCAGTAAGGAGCTCAACCGCAAGTACTCCTGGGAATACTCCCGAGAGATGGTTTGGAGCCTCGGGCAGAAGATCGGACCGTACGAAGTGCGCAAGGGTGAAACTGGTCGTCTGAGCTGGGGATTCCTGGTTGACGAGTTCGCCGGACAGACAGTTCGCTGCAACGCCAACTCGAAGACGTGGGAGCCAATTGGGCGCAGCTACTTCGGTGTGGCTCCGCGCGAGCGACATGTCGAGGTGACCATCCAGTAGTTACACAGTTCTCTCTCCACACTCAGCACGGGTAAAAGGGGCATATTCGCGAAAGTGAATATGCCCCTTTTTGCTATCTATCTCGGGCCTGCAAAGGCTCAATTCAGAGCCGCTAACCGGCCAAATCTCAGAGCCCCTGGTTATTCTGCGGCAGCGGATGCCGGCGGATGGAAGCCCGCATCTATTGCTTTCAGCGCCAGGTCCAGGCGAGAGGTAGCTCCAAACTTATTGAACATGCTGGAGAGATGCTTCTTGATAGTGCCCGGCGACTTGCCGAGCTCCTTGGCGATGTCGTGGTTCGATTTGCCGCGGCAGATCAGGCCGAGAACCTCTCGCTCGGCTTGAGTGATTTTGTACGAGGAAATGTTGCGGGACGGCAGAGTTTTAATCAGCCGAGTCGCAGAAATCGGTGAGATGACGGTGCCGCCCTGGAAAACATCTTCAACGGTGCCAATGACGGATTCCGGGCGGGCAGTTTTGAGAATGTAGCCATTTCCGCCGAGACTCAAGATTTTCAGCATTGTTTCATCGGTATCAAATGAGGTGATAGCGATGAATTTCGGTGGATTCTCCACCTTCTTAATGCGCTCAAGTAGCTCAACGCCGTCCATGTTGGGCATATGAATATCGGT
Organism: Corynebacterium sp. HMSC055G02; assembly: GCF_001809065.1. Classification (NCBI taxonomy): domain Bacteria; kingdom Bacillati; phylum Actinomycetota; class Actinomycetes; order Mycobacteriales; family Corynebacteriaceae; genus Corynebacterium; species Corynebacterium sp. HMSC055G02. Next base: position 144,753 of record NZ_KV795659.1, read on the forward strand.
CAAAACTACGTCAACGCCACCACGGGCAATAATGTTGAGAGCCTCGTGGCCATCGCTGGCTTCATCGACCACGGTGATATGCGGTGCCTTCTTGAAATAGGTTCGCAGCGTCGAGAGTACGAGTGGGTCGTCGTCGACAATGAGAACCTTAATGTCAGACATCCGCGAACCTTTCATAGAAGTTATAAAAACCGAACAATATCTGTCATCGTGTGATATTACTACGCTAACCAGGACTTTTCGAGAGATATCTTCGTCACAGGCGGCTCCTACACCAATCTTACGCTAGCGTAACCTACTGGTTGGTAGATGGCATGTGGAGTTTGCAATTCCACACATTTCCCTCTCGTTCTGACGTGATGGAACCGTCCCACGGTCGCACTCGCCGATGCAGTGAGGAAAGCCCCAAACCGCTCGAGAGCATCGCCCGCGGCAGAAAATGCGGTAGCGCCTTCGATATCTGATTGCTGATGTCGAGCGTGAAGCCATCTTCCTCATTGCTCAGCGCCAGAATGTGAACGTTCGTTTGCGGTTCGCCGTACTTCTGAATGTTCGTGCAGAACTCCGACAGCGCCGGCGAGATAACCTCTGAAATCTGCGTCAAAGAGGGCTCGGTTTCAATCTTCGTGGCCAGCGAAACGTTAAACCCAGCTTCCTGCAGTTCATCCTTGGCCTGTTGAAGCACCCTGCTCATGCTGGGAACTCGCTCATCCTGGCCGATAGCGGAGGTCAAAGAACTCTCGTCGTCAGCTGATTTCAGCAATGAAAGCAACTGGCGAAGCTGTAGCAGGCCTTCTCGGGAGGTCTCTGCGATGTCCTCCAGGGATTCTTCAAGTTTTTCATCGGTCCCTTCTCGCTCGATGGCGAGCGCCTGCGCCAGCATGGTTACGCGAGTAAAGGACTTGGCGGTGGAGTCGTGCAGTACGGTCGCCAACTCAAGGCGTTGTTCTTCCAGAGCGCGGTTAGATTCAATCGTTGCCCGCCGGCGTTGTTCTTTGTAGCGGCTGCGCATCATGCCGATGGCGTAGGCAATCACAAAAAGCAGTGTTGTCACAAAGGTCGCGACATGGTCGCGTGCGAAAGTACTTGTGTTTACGTCGTAGTTTGAAATCACCAACAACAGCAACGCAGTGATTCTCGCCGGCATCTTGTTGTTGTTAGCACGCATCACTTCCACGATGAGAAGCGCGCAGAAAATCTGCATTGGAGCCTGCTCTGTGGGAAGGAAAGTCAACGCCAAGAAATTCGCTGGGACAACCACCATGGCAAAGAGCGGCAAATACGTCGCCACTGCAACAAGAATGACCTGAAGGCCACCGATAATGGTCGGCAACAATAGATCAGAGTTGCTCTCGCGGAAAATTAGCGCATCGAGAGCAGTGAGGATCAGCGCAATGACCATCTCCACTGACCCCGGAGTCCTCAGAAAGTCCCTTATCTGTGACAGCGATTTCTTAATCACTACGCCAAGACCTCTTTCCACACCACAACGCGGTCATCTCTAACGGGATGCAGTAATCAATATGCAGTAATCAATATATTGTCAGTGCGGTTGAGAGTGCCATTTGCATGATTAATGCCGTGGCGCAGGGGTCGTCGTAAAGCACAAAAAATCCGCCCGGGAAGAATAACCTCTCGGGCGGATTTTTGCTTACTTAGCGAGTGCTACTTACGACGCGCCGATCCTGGCAGCGGAACTCCGTGCTGGTTGCGCGGAAGGTTCTTAGCGCTTGCCGACGGCGCCTGCGTCTCCTCGGCTGGGGCCTCAGTGGCCTGCTCGGTGGAGGCGGCATCTTCCGCCGACTGCTGTTCAGTAACCTCTGGCTGCGCCGGAGCCTGCTCTGCCACTGGCTGAGCAGGAGCCTCCTGAGCTTCGGTTTCCTCTGCTGCCGGGGCAGGGGTGCTAGCGACTGGCTTGGCCTTGCGTGCGCCACCCGGGATTGGAGCGCCCTTGCGTGCGCCGCCCGGAACCGGAGCACCGGATGCGGTCTTCGGCTGCTCAGCTGCTGGCTGGTCAGCTGCTGGCTGCTCGGACTCGGTGGCCGCTACTTCAGCAGCGGTGTCCTCGGCGGGAGCGGTTTCCTCGGCCTTCGGCTTGGCGGCCGGGGCTGCCTTCTTAGCACCACCTGGAACCGGGGCACCCTTGCGTGCGCCACCCGGAATCGGAGCGCCCTTGGTTGCCTTCGGAGCCTCAGCCGGAGCTTCGGTTTCTGCAGCTGCTGGCTCTGCCTGCGCGGCCGGCTTAGCGGCCTTGGCGCCGCCCGGAACTGGAGCGCCCTTCTTAGCGCCACCTGGAACCGGTGCGCCGGCCTTTGCTCCGCCTGGCTTCGGAGCGCCGCCCGGAGCTGGAGCACCCTTCTTGGCACCGCCTGGGGTCGGGGCGCCGCCCTTTGCACCACCTGGAACCGGGGCGCCGGCCTTGGCGCCGCCTGGCTTCGGAGCGCCACCCGGAGCAGGAGCACCCTTCTTGGTGCCACCCGGAGTTGGTGCGCCGGCCTTGGCACCGCCTGGCTTTGGAGCACCACCCGGAGTCGGAGCGCCCTTCTTGGCACCACCTGGGGTCGGTGCGCCGCCCTTGGCACCACCCGGCTTCGGAGCACCACCCGGAGTCGGAGCGCCACCCTTGGCGGCAGCGCCTGCAGCAGCACCAGCAGCTGCGGCACCAGCGCCGGCAGCGGAAGCCTTCTCTGCCTTCTTCTTCTCGGCAGCCTCAGCCTTCTTGCGCTTAGCTTCCTCTTCCTCGAGGCGCTGACGCTCTTCCTCTTCAGCCTTCTTCGGATCGACCCAGCCACGCTCCGGCTGCTCAATCCACTCCGGTTCGCGTGCCTGCGGCAGCTCGCCGTCGACCTTCACGGAGTCGCGGAGCATCTGGGCGATGTCCAGGACCTCCGGCTTCTTCTCGTCGTCCTCGATGACGTTGTTGACGCCATCGTTCATCATCGTCTTACAGAACGGGCAGCCGATGGCAATTGCCTCAGCGCCGGTTCCGACAGCCTCTTCGGTGCGGTTTACGTTGATGCGCTGACCGATGGTCTCTTCCATCCACATGCGAGCGCCACCAGCACCACAGCAGAAGCCGGTGTTCTTATTACGTGGCATTTCGACGAGGTTGGCGCCGGACGCGCCAATCAGCTCACGCGGAGCTTCGAATACCTTGTTGTGGCGGCCCAGGAAGCATGGGTCGTGGTAGGTGACCTGGCGGCCCTGACCCGAAGCAACCGGCTGCAGGCGGTTAGCACGAACCAGCTTGTTCAGCAGCTGGGTGTGGTGGACAACTTCGTACTGTCCGCCCAGCTCCGGGTACTCGTTCTTGAAGGTGTTGAAGCAGTGCGCACAGGTGACGACAATCTTGCGCTGCTTAGGCGGCACACCGTCGAAGACCTCGTCGAGCTGCTCGATGTTCTGCTCAGCCAACATCTGGAAGAGGAATTCGTTACCAGCACGGCGAGCGGAGTCGCCAGTACAACCCTCGGCCTGGGAGAGCACAGCGTACTTCACACCTGCGGTGTAAAGCATCTCTGCAACAGCCTTGGTGGTCTTCTTCGCATTGTCGTCGTAAGCACCGGCACAACCGACCCAGAACAGGTACTCGGTATCGTCGAAGCTCTCGACATCCTCGCCCCAAATCGGGACAACGACGCCTTCCTTGCGGACCTCATTGATCCAGTCGGCGCGAGTGGAAGCGTTCTGGCCCCACGGGTTGCCCTTGGTCTCAAGGTTCTTGAACAGGCCAGCCAGCTCGGTCGGGAAGTCCGACTCCACCAGGACCTGGTAGCGACGCATATCAACGATGTGGTCGATGTGCTCAATGTCAACCGGGCACTGCTCAACACAGGCACCACAGTTGGTGCAGGACCACAGAACGTCCTGGTCGATGATGCCCTCGTCGCCGTCGCCAACCAGCGGCTTGGTCAGGAGTGCTGCGCCAGCACCTTCGCCCTCGCGAGCGGTTTCGATGGTCTCGCCAGCCAACAGGTACGGGGCAGAAGCGTAAGCGTGGTCACGCAGCTGGTTAACCAGCAGCTTCGGGGACAGCGGCTTGGAAGTGTTCCATGCCGGGCACTGCTCCTGGCAGCGACCACACTCGGTGCAGGAGGTGAAGTCCAGCAGAGCCTTCCAGGAGTGGTCGGTGACTACGCCGGTGCCCATGGAGTCAACCTCCGGGTCAGCCTCTTCCAGGTTCAGGATTTCGCCGTTAGAGGTCATCGGCTTAGCCCCAGCGAGGGCGTTGTAGCCGTCAGCGTTGCGCTTGAGCAGGATGTTGGCGAACGCCAGGAAGCGGTGCCATGCGACACCCCAAGTTAGGTTGCGGCCAACAACGAAGAGCCAGACCATACCGGACAGCAGCTTAATCAGCGCGAAGATGGACACCATGACTTCGGAGGCCGGCAGAATCTGTGCGATACCACCGGTGACGAAGTTCGCCCAGGTCCAGACCTCGGCGCCAGTGTGACCGTGGTCGCCGTAGGTAGCCAGCTTGGCAGCCTTGACGAACATCATGCCCAGGCCCTCGATGAGGACGACGGCCTCAACGAAGTAGGCAGCCTTGGCGTTGGATCCGTAGAAGCGGCTCAGACGCTCCTTGCCCAGGTTGGTCTGGCGGACGAGAATCAGTGCCAGGATGCCCAGGGTGGTGCCCAGGCCGAGCAGTTCGTCGATGAAGTGCCAGGCGGTCAGATTCCTGAGGATTGGCCAACCACCGGCTGGCCAGAAGGTCTGAATGTACGCCTCGAACCACACTAGGGAACCGAGGAGGAAGCCCACCATGACGAACCAGTGAGCCACAGCAACGCCGGGCTTCTTGGCCATCTTGGTGTGACCGACGATCTCTCGGATCATGGTCCAAATACGGGTTCCCCATTCACCGGTGTGACCGTACGTCTTTTGGCCCACCATGATGGTCTTCACCATATGGGTGAATCCCTTAATAAAGATGAACCAGCAGGGCAGGGACAACAGGACGCCAATAACGCCGACTGCGACGGTGAATCCGGTAGATTCCGGAATCGCCGTGTCAGCCGTCGCCGCGGCGAGGTTGAGCACGCTCATAATGTTCCTTCTAGGCTGGCTCAGCCAGGGTGATGGCTGAGTGAAAATAGTTCTCTTGTGAGTTCTATCACGAGCCGCGGACGCTTACCTAACTAATGTGCAAAATAGTGCTGAATTCATCGATACACGGTGTAACCAGCGGTTATTTGACGAATTACGCAAAAAAATCGTTGTTTTATTCGAGAGGGGTTCGAGGGGGTTGACGCCTTCGCTTGACGACGGCGCGCGGCACTTTCGTCGTCACGCATTTGTAGGCGGAAGTGGCGGCGGAGTTGCGTGTATGTAGTTGTCGAGTGTTGTCGATTCGATGTTTTGCGGACGCATTGTGGGGGTAGTGCTGGAGTGCAGGGGTGGGGCTGTGTTGCGAGGTGGAGAAGATGTTCGGTGGCGTGTTGATTTTTGAAGATTGACTGAAGCGGACATCTATTCACATGCGTTACATCCTTAACTTAAATAACAATAGTGACTTCTGTACCTGTGTTTTGGTGGATAATTTGCTATTGGATCCCGGGATTTGCTGGCAGTTAACGAAAAAGTCATTAAATGTAACTCACTTTTATGAATCCCAAGTGGATTTAAAAGCCTCTACGTCCGCAATTTACCTGGTAGGCGGCGTGCTATTTTGGTGGCGAAGAGAGTGCCTGGCCACCCCCGCGTAATTCTTATGTAGGCGCCATTTTGTGTAGCGCCTAGTATTAGCGGCGTGATACTGCGGATTTATCCGCCTGATTCTAAATGGCATGTGGGGTATGGATTTTTCCGTGCCACTTTTCTTGAGAGGGACTTTAATGGCGCGATCTTTCCGTGCAATCGCTATGGCTGGAGCTGGCCTTATTCTTACTGCGAGTGCGGTCTTTGGCTCGGGCGCAGTGGCAAACGCCAATCCGGTCAGTGCAGTCGCAGTCAAGGCGTTCAATAGCTCGCTTGCGACTCCAGTGGTGGTTTCCCCGGTCGGACGTGCAGCTGCGGAGACTGCGTTACTTGATCCTCAGGTGCCGATTATTGTGCTCGGGGCCCGTCTCAATCCCGACTGCAGTGCTCCTGCTGTGTTGACGTCCCGATTGGAAACTGCACGTTCGCTGGCGCTGCGTCATCCGCTTAACCCGGTCGTCGTCACGGGTGGTCGTACTCGGCCGGGCTGCCAGACTGAGGCTGAGTACATGCGTGATGCGCTTGCATCTATGGGAGTGTGGAAGCGACGAATCACGATGGAAACAAACTCAGACTCCACCGTTGAAAACGCGGCAGGCACTGCATACCTTGCAGGATCGGGAGCCCGTGGCGTTCGTGCTGCTGTCATTGTGACTTCTCCAACGCACACACCGCGTGCACGAGACACCTATGCTGCCGCCGACAACTCGGCTCTGTGGCTGGCAGTCCCGTCGACTGTGAACTAGCAGTTTCTAGGAATTGGTGAAGTTTGCCTCGCGCTTTTCAGTGAAAGCGGCCATGCCTTCCTTCTGGTCATTGGAGGAGAACAGGGAGTGGAAGGTGCGACGCTCAAAGAGCAGTCCCTGCGACAGCGTCATTTCGTAGGCCTGGTTGATCTGTTCCTTAATCTGGGTAGTGGCAACCAGAGACTTCGACGCAATGGTGTCGGCGACTTTCAGGGCCTCGTCGAGAAGCGCGTCCGGCTCGACGACGCGGGCGACCAGACCTGCGCACTCAGCTTCCTCGGCACCCATCATGCGGCCGGTGAGGCACATCTCCATTGCCTTAGCCTTGCCGATTGCGCGGGTGAGACGCTGCGAGCCGCCCATGCCCGGAGAGATGCCGAGGTTGACCTCAGGCTGACCGAACTTGGCCTTAGCGCCAGCGATGATGAAGTCCGCCATCATAGCGACCTCGCAGCCACCGCCCAGGGCGTAGCCGTTGACGGCGGCGATAACTGGAGTGCGGACGGAAGTCAGAACATCCCAACGTGCGAACCAGTCAGAGGCATACATCTCGGTGCCGGACTTGTCCGCCATCTCCTTAATGTCCGCACCTGCGGCAAACGCCTTCTCGGAGCCGGTGATGATAATCGCGCCGATTCCCGAGTCGTTGTCGAAAGCGGTGGCTGCTGCGCCGATCTCTTCCATGGTCTTGTGGTTCAGGGCGTTCAGTGCCTTCGGGCGGTTCAGGGTGATAATGCCGACGCGACCTCGGGTTTCGGTAAGGATGTTTTCGTAGGTGGTCATTAGATACTCCTTTGGGATGGCTTGAGTTTGGTGAAAGTTGTGTATGTAGCCCGCAATTCCAAAATCTGAAGAACGTGGCTGCGGCTTGAAAAGTCTTTCCTGTATGCGAGGGTACCTGCGGTAGCGGGTGTCGTCAGGCTGTTTGAGCTGATAGGTGCAGGGTGGGGCGAGTTGGTGTCTTTTAGTGCTCGATGTGCCGGTGGCCATATTGGCTAACTAGACAGCTTTGTCTATATACTTCGCTTTATGTCGAACAAGAACACCGCAAACACGCACGAACTATGGGACATTGCTCGCAAGCTTCGGGAAAACCACACCTATGTTGACTTGACTCACGCGTTTCACGCCGGTCAGCCGAAATTCCCTGCGCTTCCCGACGAACAGCGAACACGGCTTTTCACCGTTGCTGAGCATGGATTTGAAATCGACCAGTATCAGTTTGTTGGCCAGTGGGGTACGCATGTGGATCCGCCTGTGCATTTCGTCCAAGAGACGAGAACTCTTGACAATATTGGCGTCGAGCAGATGATCCTGCCTTTGGTCGTCCTAGATTTCACTGCTGAAGTCGCTCGGGATAGTGATTTCTCCCCTTCGATTGCTGATGTCGAGGCGTGGGAGGAACGCAATGGTTTGATTCCGGGCGGTGCATTTGTCGCATTTCGCAGTGACTGGTCAAAGCGGTGGCCTGACGCTGAGGCAATGGCCAATGCGGATGAAGAGGGCGTGACTCACTACCCAGGATGGAACGTTGAGGTTGTCGAATGGTTGATAGACAACCGTGGCGTTGTGGCGATTGGGCACGAGACCACTGATACGGACCCCGGCATCGTGGCTCATGGTGGCAGCTTGCCGACGGAACTCTATCTATTAGGGCGTGACCGATGGCAGATTGAACTTCTGGCTGGGCTCGACCAGGTGCCGGAAACGGGGGCTCTCGTGGTTGCCTCCTGGCCGAAGCCAAAGGATGGGACGGGGTTCCCAGCTCGAGTTTTTGCTGTTTTGCCAGTGTAATCCTCCCACTGCCTTCGAACGGTTTTCGAATACGCCATAAAGCTTCGCCTAACTCAATCCGAGCCTAGATGCGTGATTCAGCCGTCATTGTTTGAGAGCTTTGCATTGTCCGTTCACTGCGTCGACCGAAACGACGAGCCGACAGCACGGATTATCCTCCGGCGTGCATTGTCAAGATCGGCCGGCTCTATGTGCTCGCATGGGGTGAGCTCTGTGAAGGCATGGGCGGCAGTGCCGCGGTGAAGGCGGATTCCCGAGTGGCAATCCGCCTGTGGTCTTAACCTCGCTTACGCAGTGAAACTACCAATGCGGCAATACCGGTCAGCGCGCCCACGAGGCCGAGCCCCAGGCCCCAGCCGCCAAGCGTGCTGCTCGAATCCTCGCTGGTAGCAGCTGCGGAATGCTCCACGTCGTCTGAGCGGCTATCGCCGTGGTTTGTCTCGCTGGTGCCATGGTTGTGGCTGTGGTCGTGGCCGTGGCTATGTTCATTGTCTTCCGACTTCTCAATCAGCTCCACAGTTGGAACCGGGTAGTCACTATCGTGGTCCTTTTCAGCCCAGTTCATCGAACCCTTTTCACAGGTTTGCAGCGTCGGCACCTCAACTGTCGACGGCTTTGCGTCATCAGCCACCTTCACGCTGAGCGTCAGAGAATCCTTCAGGTCCGACGGCAGTGGAGTCTTTGCGGTGTAGATGACCTTCTGCACCTTTTCATTCTTGCCAGAGCCGGTCGACTCCTTGGTGACATCCCAGTTCGCGTTCACGTTCGGCGTAACCTTTTCGAACTCCTCCGGGATGGTGAACTCGACCTTCGTCGTCGGCGAACCGTCGCAACCATGGCCGACCCCGAAAGCCAGATCCGCGTAGCCGCCAATCGGGGCAGACGACGGGGTTGCATGCACATGTGCGGATGCAATGGCAGGGAAGGCGAGGGTTAGTGCGGCGCTTGCCGACGCTACTGCGAGCCCACGGAAAAAGGGGAAATGGTGTCGCTGTGCATTCTGAGGCACGAAAAACTCCTAAATAAGTGGGATGAATTCTTGGCTCAATCGCCCCGTAAATGGGGAGAATTTAGACATGTATTAGTGGAGCCGCCAGAGCTGATTCGGTGTCAGGCCATGGGGTAACAAGGGCATGGCCTGTTGATGAGCCGGTGGCTGCAAAACACGTCAGGGGATTAGTCGGTTCGCTGTGCAGGAAAGTTCCCAGGGCTAGTGCTAGGAAATTCTTTGTCCCCCTGGAGTCCAGAGGCAGGATTCTGTATAGAAAATTGCGCTGTCGGCTACCGTGAGTGGCTTTAGAGCATAGTCTTGTAAAAATCTTTTATCGCGGTGACCTGCGGTGATGACGGTTTTTTTTAGAAAAGTTGAGTCGGGTTGGAATAACTTTGTCCCATAGTCCGTTGCATAGCATGACAAACATTGAGTCGGACACACTCAAGTTTGCTTGACAGATTTTCTACGGCAATGCAGACTTGAGCGCGTAAGACTTAAGGGCAATTCTTTTACTCTTCTAGAAAGGTGTTCATCATGGGACGCGCTGTTGGTATTGACTTGGGTACGACGAACTCCTGTGTCTCCGTCCTCGAGGGCGGCGAGGCTCAGGTGATTGCGAACGCTGAGGGTTCGCGCACCACTCCGTCGGTGGTTGCATTTGCAAAGAATGGTGAGGTCCTGGTTGGCCAGTCCGCTAAGAACCAGGCTGTCACTAACGTTGATCGCACTATTCGTTCGGTCAAGCGCCACATGGGTACTGACTGGAGCATCGAGATTGATGACAAGAAGTACACTCCGCAGGAGATTTCCGCTCGTACGCTGATGAAGCTGAAGCGCGACGCTGAGTCTTACCTGGGTGACGACGTCACTGATGCGGTTATTACCGTTCCGGCTTACTTCAACGACGCTGAGCGTCAGGCAACCAAGGAAGCGGGTCAGATTGCTGGCCTGAACGTCCTGCGCATTGTCAATGAGCCGACTGCTGCTGCACTTGCTTACGGTCTGGAGAAGTCCGACAAGGAGCAGACCATTCTGGTCTTCGACCTCGGTGGCGGTACCTTCGACGTCTCCCTGCTGGAGATCGGCGACGGTGTTGTTGAGGTTCGCGCAACTGCTGGTGACAACAAGCTCGGTGGCGATGACTGGGATCAGCGCATCGTTGACTGGTTGGTTGAGAAGTTCCAGTCCAGCAACGGCATTGACCTGACCAAGGACAAGATGGCTCTGCAGCGTCTGCGTGAGGCTGCTGAGAAGGCCAAGATTGAGCTGTCCTCCTCGCAGCAGGCATCTATCAACCTGCCGTACATCACCGTTGATGCTGACAAGAACCCGCTGTTCCTGGACGAGACCCTGTCCCGTACTGAGTTCCAGCGCATCACCTCTGATTTGCTTGACCGCACTCGTAAGCCGTTCCAGCAGGTCATTGCTGACGCTGATGTTTCGGTTTCCGACATTGACCACGTCGTGCTGGTCGGTGGTTCCACCCGTATGCCGGCAGTCTCCGAGCTGGTCAAGGAACTGACCGGTGGTCGTGAGCCGAACAAGGGCGTTAACCCGGACGAGGTTGTCGCAGTTGGTGCTGCTCTGCAGGCCGGCGTTCTGCGCGGTGAGGTCAAGGACGTGCTGCTGCTCGACGTCACCCCGCTGTCGCTGGGTATTGAGACCAAGGGCGGTGTCATGACCAAGCTGATCGAACGCAACACCACTATCCCGACCAAGCGTTCGGAGACCTTCACCACTGCTGAAGACAACCAGCCGAGCGTTCAGATTCAGGTCTTCCAGGGCGAGCGTGAGATGGCTGCAGCTAACAAGCTGCTGGGCTCTTTCGAGCTGGGCGGTATCGCTCCGGCACCGCGTGGTGTCCCGCAGATTGAGGTCACCTTCGACATCGACGCCAACGGCATTGTCCACGTCACCGCTAAGGACAAGGGCACTGGTAAGGAAAACACGATCACCATCCAGGACGGCTCCGGCCTCTCCAAGGAGGAGATCGACCAGATGATCAAGGACGCTGAGAAGCACGCTGACGAGGACAAGAAGCGCCGCGAGGAGCAGGAAGTCCGCAACTCGGCTGAGTCCATGGCTTACCAGACCCGCAAGTTCGCATCGGAGAACGAGGACAAGGTTTCCCAGGACATCCGCGACCGCGTTGAAGAGGCCGCCAAGGAAGTCGACGAGGCTCTGAAGGGCTCCGACATCGAGGCCATCAAGTCCGCCGTCGAGAAGCTGTCCACCGAGAGCCAGGAGATGGGTAAGGCTATCTACGAGGCTCAGGCAGCTGAGGGTGCAACCGCAGCCGAGGGTGCTGAGGCCGCTGACGCTGACGACAACGTCGTTGACGCTGAGGTCGTCGACGAGGACGAGAAGGACAAGTAAGAATGACTGACCAGGATCAGGGAAACCAGCCCACCCCGGAGGAGCCGGCCAACCTGGCCGATCAGGTCAACGAGGTCTTCGAGCAGGCCAAGCTTGACGACGACGTGGAGCCGGCGACCGAAGGTGCCGCCGGCGACACCGCCGCGGAGGAAGCTGCAGACCCAGTTGCAGCCATCCAGCGTGAGTTGGATGAGCGCACGGAGGACCTGCAGCGCCTGTCGGCGGAGTTCGCAAACTACCGTCGTCGAGTTGACCGAGACCGTGAAGCCGAGCGCGTACAGGCGAAGGCAAAGCTGGCTGGAGAACTGCTGGTTTTGGCTGATGACCTCGACCGGGCTGAAGAGCACGGCGACTTGGCAGACGGCACGCCGCTGAAGGCTTTCGCGGATAAATTCCGTGGCGTGCTGACCGCACAGGGTGTTGAGGAATTTGGTGCCGCAGGAGAGGAGTTCAACCCGGACATCCACGAGGCTGTCCAGGATCTCTCTGAAGGGGATGACAAGGTTCTAGCCAATGTGCTGCGCAAGGGCTACCGAATTAATGACCGTGTCATTCGTACGGCGATGGTAATCATCGGCGATCCGCAGTAGCGGAGACACAAGTGACGCAGATTTCTTTGAATTAGTTTTTCTGAAAGGAGGAGATGCACCATGACTCAACGGGAATGGGCAGATAAGGACTATTACGCTGACTTGGGCGTCTCTAAGTCTGCGTCACTCGACGAGATTAAAAAGGCCTACCGCAAGTTAGCCCGGGAGAACCACCCGGATAAGAACCCGGGTAACAAGGCCGCTGAAGATAAGTTCAAGCGAATCTCCGAGGCATACTCGGTGGTCGGTGACGAGGACAAGCGCCGCGAATACGATGAGCTGCGTGCAGCTCTCGCAGGTGGTTTCCGATTCCCCGGTGCCGCAGGTGCCGGCGGAGCCGGTGCTGCCGGTGCACGTGGATTCGACTTCGACGTGTCGGATCTCTTCGGCGGAGGTGCCGGATTCGGTGGCAATGCTGGTGGTGCAGGTGGCCTAGGTGATTTCCTGGGCGGCTTCGTAAACCGCAATGGTGGCGCTGGTGCTGCCGGGCGGCAGAAGGCCCGCCGTGGTGCGGATGTGGAGACAGAGATTACGCTCGATTTCCGCGAGGCTGCCCAAGGTGTCACCATCCCGCTGCAGCTCACCAACCCGTCGCCATGCACGAACTGCAATGGTTCGGGTGCAGCGCCGGGAACCTCACCGGTGACGTGTACCACCTGTCATGGTTCGGGATATGTCAAGGAGCAAAAGGGGGCCTTCGGCTTCTCCAGTCCGTGTGCGGACTGTGGTGGCCAGGGCACTCGTATCGAGAACCCTTGCTCGCAGTGTAACGGCACCGGTGTGACCACCCGCCGTCGTACCATCACCGTTCGCGTCCCCGCTGGTGTGGTGGACGGCCAGAAGGTCCGTCTTGCGGGCCAAGGTGAAGCGGGACTGCGGGGGCGTCCGGCCGGTGATCTCTTTGTCACCGTTCACGTTCGTCCGGATGAAGTCTTCACCCGCAGCGGCAACGACCTTGAGGTCACGGTGCCCGTGAGCTTCGGCGAGCTCGCGCTCGGCGGCACTATTACTGTGCCGACGTTGGGTGACAAGATTCGCGTGCGTGTCCCGGCTGGCACAGCCGATGGCCGAACACTGCGTGTGCGCGGTCGAGGAATCCCGAAGCGCAATGGCACTCCGGGTGACCTGTTGGTAACCGTGCGTGTGAAGGTGCCGACCAATTTGGACGACAATGCCACTTCGGCATTGCGTTCCTACGTCGAAGCGGAACGTGCCAGTGGGTTCAATCCTCGTGAGGGTTGGGCAGGTGCGAAATAATGTCCGACAACACTGAGGTCTATGTCATATCCGTAGCCGCGAATCTCGCGGGCATGCATGCGCAGACGCTGCGTAATTATGACCGACTCGGGTTGGTAACTCCGCAGCGAACCTCCGGCGGAGGTCGGCGCTACACCAAACGCGATGTGGCGCTGCTGCGTGAGATTCAGCGTCTGAGTCAGGAAGACGGCGTCAACCTGGCCGGTATTAAGGCCATCATCGACCTGACTGAGCGGGTGGATTCGCTTGAGCAGGAAAATGCAGAACTGCGAGAGCAGCTCTATCAAGCAAAGGCACAGGCTCGTCGTTCGCGAGGCGAACTGGTTCACGTCCCACGCTCTACGGCAGTGGTGATGTGGGAGCCGCGCACACGACGCCGGCACAAAGACAACCGCGGTGGGGAAAGGTAATCCCACACGGCTGAGTGAACGGACTAACCAGCGTCGCCTGGTTAGTCCGTTTTCTTTTGGCTTGTTAATTTGGGCCGTGGATTCGCAACCGCCGATCTGAGACGCCGGTCAGCTGTCAGTTAGCCACCGGTTGGTCTCGCGGGTGAAAACTTCGTCGTCAAAGTAGTGTTCGATGTGCGGGTTGCCCTGAACGTGCCGATACTTTTGAGGAATATCCTGCACGGGAGTGACCATGAAATCGGTCAAATCTCGCATGGACAGGCCATGCTCACTCAGGTTGAGTGTGTACGCGCCGAAATCCTTATCCGCTGGGTTTTTCCCATGAATCCCCAGTTCGGCAGGAATACGAATGGGGTCCATCGGGGACGTCGCCACTGCCACACGGTGGCTATTCTCATTTTCGGGTCGGACTGTGCCGTCCGGCTTGAGTAGTTTCATGTCGTTTGCGCGCTCCAGTCCGGGGCCAACGCCTGGCGGAGCTATGAGCAGCACCCTATCCGCGTAGAGGCCACTACCAAGGGAAGCCTGCGAGACCACCGTCGCCCCATAGCTATAGCCGGCGACAACGTGCCGCTGAGTAGAAGACGTGCCGTGGCTAGTAAGGCCACCGGCGATCGCAGTGTCACCACTATCGACGCCACCGGAACGCTCAATCAAACCAGCTTGCAAGTGCTGCAGGCGCTCAGCGGCAAAATTGTGATACTCGGTGCGTATGGCCTCACGGAGGTCGGGCGGCGCGTCATAGGAAAACAACACCACCGCCACATCCTCCGGATCTTCACCGGCGGCGTGGAAGGTCGCGGCTACGCGCTCGAACTGCCTGCTAGCGTCCTCCGCGCTAGAGCTGGTGCCGGGGACGAGAGTAATCACAGTCGATGCTCGCTCAACGTCACCGAACGCAATCGCAGAATGTCCAGGCGAGGACTCCAATAGTTGTCCAGGAGGCAGCCCCAAAGCCCGGGCGCGAGCGGACATGGCAGCGTCTATCTCCGATAGCGGTCTACTCGAATACGCCCCAGTCAATCCGCTCCCAACTTCCAAGTCCCAACCACCGTCAAGCCCTCTGTCAGCAGGGTTGCCAGTACCACTGCCAGCCTGTGATGGCTGCAATCTACCCGAGCCGCTAACTTCGCTTGCCACCAGTGGTGAAAGAGCTGATATTGCGCCCGCCGCCTTCTCATCGAGTCGGTTGAGTTCAGCCAAAGCCGACTGAATCCGAAGCTGCGAGGTTGCACGCCATTCGGCCATGGTGAAAGGCCCGGAAGGAATTTTGGGATGAACGAGGCTGCGCGCAATCGCAGACAGCATGCCCTCCGGCGGAGTCACCGCACCAGAAACCAGGTTCACCTGAAACCCCAGGTTGGTTGCCTGGTTTACCGCGGCGGTAAGTTCGCGGATGACGTCGTTAAGCATGGCGGCGGTGTCGCTGCAGCAGGCGGCGAGACGTTCGAGCGCGACGCTGCTCCGGCGCAGACGCGTGGAGCTGTGAGTGACAGAAACCTCGGCGGCGCTGCGATTGTCGCCGGCGAAGTCATCCTCTGAAAGCGCGTTGAGTGCGGCCTGGGAACTGTCGGCGGAATCGGTGAGGGCGCGCGCCCCGGAACGCAGTGCCCGGGCAAGCGTCTCCAGCGAATCCACACGCCACAGCAGCGCTTCGCCTACCGTGACCATGACAGCTTTTCCAAGGCGGCGGACTGGTCATGCTCGTGCGCGAGAGCGCTGACAGCGAGGGCATCGGCAGCCTGCGCAATAACGTCGATGTTTGTGCACGCAGCAAGCAATGATTCCGACCACTTCCCACAGGTAGTGGAGGCAGCGGGGACGATCCGTGAGCCGGGCAGGGCAGAGGTGAGCTCGGCGCTTCCCGGGGCAGCTGCGACGATGGTGGAAAGACCATCAATACGAGTGGAAATCTGCTGGTAGGAACGGCTTAAGGCGGATAGTTGAGCTGGGTTGACTGTGATGTGTTCGGCCATGTTTTTGATTCTGCTGGGTGGCGAAAGGCAGCGGAAGACCATCTTCAGCGAACTGTGGATAACTCTGAGCGGAAGCAACGCAGGAAGCCGCGCTGTGGATAACTTCAGGGCGGTCAATCCGGGGTAGTCGGTAGCATTTAGGCATGCGTATTGCATTGGCTCAGTTGGAATTGTCAGCGTCGGTTGAAGAGAATCTGGACGCGGTGAAGGTGACTATCGCGCGGGCAGCACAGGACAACGCCGATTTGGTGGTTTTCCCCGAGGCCACGATGAAGGCGTTCAATTCCGGTCGCCTGGATGTCGTGGCGGAGTCCAGCAGCGATAGGTTCGTAGCGGAGGTCTCGCAGGCCGCTCACGATGCCGGAATCAGCGTGGTGGTCGGCATGTTCCGGCCGGCAGATGAAGTGGAGCGCGACGGTAAGACGATGCACCGCGTCTTCAATTCGCTGCTTCTGGCTTGGCGTGATGAGGACGGCCCCGGTGTCGAGTTCTACGACAAACTCCACCTCTTCGACGCTTTTGGGTTTCGCGAATCGGATACTGTCGCGCCGGGCAACGCGCACGTGGTCTGTGATGTCCCGCTTGCCGACGGATCGTCGGTCGCCCTCGGTCTTGCGACATGCTTTGACATCAGGTTCCCGGAGCAATTCATTCAACTGGCCAACCTGGGCGCAGAGGTCATCGCGCTGCCTGCATCGTGGAATGACGGCCCGGGCAAGGTAAGGCAGTGGCAGACGCTGGTGTCGGCACGCGCACTGGATAGCACTTGTGTGATTGCGGCAGTCGATGCAGCCCGGCCTGGTGGGGCGAAGGCCGCGGGGAAAGATGAGGGGCCGACCGGCGCGGGGCACTCCATGTTGGTCAATGCGGACGGCGGAGTTATTGCCTCGGCGGGCTACGACCCGCAGTTGCTTGTGGCCGATGTGGATATAGCGGAGGTGGAGCGGATTCGTCGCTCGATTCCGGTGCTGGAAATTCGCGATCAGGGCTAGCCGGGAAGCAATGAAGCGGGCCGAGTCGAGGGGGCGAAGATTGCGGGATATTAGCCTATAGTTCTACCGATTCGGGCGAAGTCCTTTATATTTCTTATCATGCTGCTCCACATCCTCTGGGTCATCGGAATTACGGCCGAAGGCGTCACCGGCGCACTAGCGGCCGGTCGAATGCGCATGGATCTCTTTGGAGTTTCAACAATTGCGTGCATGACTGCTATCGGCGGCGGTACCCTGCGCGATGTCATTCTCGGTCACTATCCGTTGGTGTGGGTTGCAAGCCCACAGTATTTGCTGGTTATTGTCGGTGCAGCACTGATCACGGTGCTGTTGGCCGACTTCCTGATGAAGCACTTCCGGGTCGTGTTCTTGGTCGCTGACGCAATCGGTTTGTCGGCGTTTTCCATCATTGGTGCCCGCGTGGCCATGGAAATGGGGCACGGCGTCATCATCGCTATTGTCGGCGCCGTTCTTACCGGTGCGTTTGGAGGTGTGCTCCGCGACCTGATGTGTGACCGCGTCCCGCTGGTGTTTCAAAAGGAGCTCTATGCCTCCATCGCAGTCGTCGCGGCGACGCTTTACTACGTGCTCGACATGGTTGGCCTGCACGAGAACATCAACATCATCTGTGCGGTGCTGTCCGCACTGTTCATTCGACTAGCGGCGCTTTGGCGTGGCTGGTCGCTGCCGGTATTTGACTATCAGGGGCGCGATTAAAACACAGTACCCAGAAAAACTCTCAGCAAAATACTCTAATTAGCTCAGCAGAATCGATAGTTGTTGCTGAAAAGATTGCCGTTATGGATTTTTCTGGATTCCTCTCCGGTATCGGAGACCCCGAAGCTCTACTCCAGGGGTTTGGCCCTTGGGTGCTTGCGGGGCTTGGACTCATCATCTTTATTGAGTCCGGTGTGCTCTTTCCTTTTCTGCCCGGTGACTCGCTGTTGGTCACTGCTGCCGTCTTAAGGTCAGAGCTAGATGTCCACACCTGGCAGGTGCTGGTTATCGGTATTATTGCCGCGGTGCTGGGTGATCAAGTCGGTTACTTCTTAGGCCACTCCTTCGGCCGCAAACTGTTCAGCGACAATGCCAAGGTGCTCCGAACTAATCGGCTGGAAGCGGCCGAGAAGTTCTTTGCCAAGTACGGACCACTGTCGTTGGTGCTGGGGCGATTTGTTCCCATTGTGCGCACCTACGTTCCGCTGGCGGCGGGCACTGCGAATATGCCCTACGGAAAGTTCATCGGCTGGAATGTCACCGGTGCGATTGGCTGGGTCGCCAGTATGGTCGCTGTTGGTGTGCTGCTGGGCAACATTCCGGGAATCACCAGTTCCATCGACAAGATCATGTTGCTGGTCATTGCAATTTCCGTGCTACCGGTTGTCATTGGTGGTGTGAATGCGCGTCGTAAAGCAGCTGTTGCGAAGCGCTCGGTGTAGGACGGTGCTGTCGTAAGGGCAGAGGCGCCGACAGAAAAACTCCCGCACCAAGAAAACCTGGTGCGGGAGTTTTTAATTGCGCTAGCGACTACCTAGAGGTGCGCACAAGCGCAGATGCACAGCACGGACGATTAGGAAATCGAAGCCTCGTAGATGCCCTTGACGGACTCAGCCATAGTTGCGTTGAACTCTTCGTCGGACTGCTGAGCGGACAGGCCCTCAGACAGTGCACGGGAGAAGGAAGCAATCATGCCGTGGTTGCGGGACAGGCGCTCGTTGGCGTCCTCGCGCTCGTAGCCACCGGACAGGGCGACAACGCGCATGACCTTCGGGTGCTCAATCAGCGGCTTGTACAGGTCATCCTTGGTTGGGATGGAAACCTTGATCATGACCTTCTGGTCATCAGCCAGGTCATCCAGGCCAGCGAGCAGCTCGCGCAGGACGATGTCCTCAGCCTCTGCCTTGTCAGCAGCGTTGATGTCGACCTCCGGCTCCAGGATCGGAACCAGACCGTGGGACAGAACCTGCTTGCCGAACTCGAACTGCTGAGCAATGTTGGCCTTGATGCCCTCTTCGTTTGCCTCAGCAATGAAGGAACGCATCTTGGTACCGAAGATGCCCTTAGCGACAGCGCGCTCCAGCAGCTCATCCAGGCCCGGGCACGGCTTCATAAGCTGAACGCCGTTTTCCTTGTCTGCCAGGCCCTTGTCAGTCTTCAGGAACGGGACGATGCCCTTCTTTTCCCACAGGTACTGAGCGGTCGGGATTCCCTCGATGTCGCGATCCATTGTCTGCTCGAAGAGAATCGCGCCAATAATCTGCTCAGAGTTGAAGGACGGGGAAGTGATGATGCGGGTACGCATCTCGTGAACCAGGTCGAACATTTCATCTTCGTTCGAGTACTGATCCTCGTTGATGCCGTACAGGCGCAGAGCCTTCGGGGTAGATCCACCGGACTGGTCGAGAGCGGCGATGAAGCCTTTGCCCTCAGTCATCTGACGTGCCTGCTCGATGTTCATTCGAGTCCTTTCGTGAGAATGAAGGAATGTCACCTACCAGGGTAACCAAAACAGTATGAGTGCGCTGTCCACCCATCACTCACATGGGGGAAGTTGAATCCGGCGGGAGTGTGCTGGTGAGGACGTCGGGCGGTGTGTCGGAGTGTGTTCGCACGTGGTTTCTGGAGCTTTCCAACGTTTTCTAGTGCTTTCCGGCGTGCTACTACGCTTAACGACGCTGCCGAGCTCAATCCTTTTTGCTATAGGTGTGGTGTGAATCACGGTCGGGAAATTGAAAAACTTGAAGTTGAGTGGAACAGACTCAAGGTTGAATGCGTTATGGGTAGTGAATGACAAAGTTGAGCCAAAGGGGCGCAAGTTATGAGTTTTACACCAACAACTAAGACTGGAGAAGTTCTCCAGGAAGCTATGAAGGCCGCGACCAGCGCGGGTAACCCGGATATCCGGCCTGGGCACATTCTGGTAGCACTGCTGGAGCAAAAGGGGGGTATTGCGGCTCCACTGCTTGAAGCAGCGGGCGTTAATCCTTCCGGGGTTTTGACCCGCGCTAAGGAGTTGGTCGCGGGGTACCCGTCGGCAAGCGGGGCGAATATGGCGAACCCACAGTTTAATAGGGACGCCGTTAATGCTCTGAACGCCGCCGAGGAGCTGGCGGGGGAGCTGGGAGACGAGTACGTTTCCACGGAAATTCTGCTTATCGGTGTGGCAACTGGCCAGTCGGAGGCGGCAACTGTGCTGCAGTCGGCGGGTGCTACTGCCGAGGCGTTAAAGGGTGCGCTGACTAGTGTGCGTGGATCGAGGAAGGTAACAACGGAGAATCCAGAAGAGCAGTACCAGGCTCTGGAAAAGTATGCGACGGACTTAACCGCGCGGGCACGTGAGGGCAAGATTGACCCAGTTATTGGCCGCGATGCGGAGATTCGTCGCGTGGTACAGGTCTTGAGTCGTCGTACCAAGAACAATCCGGTGCTCATTGGTGAGCCGGGCGTTGGTAAGACGGCCATTGTAGAGGGGCTGGCACGACGCATTGTTGCAGGTGATGTGCCGGAATCTCTGAAGGGCAAGACGCTGATGAGCCTGGATTTGGGCTCTATGGTCGCCGGTGCGAAGTATCGCGGTGAGTTCGAGGAGCGCCTGAAGGCGGTTCTGGACGAGATTAAGGAATCCGACGGTCAGATTATTACCTTCATCGATGAGATTCACACCATCGTTGGCGCTGGCGCCACGGGTGATGGCTCGATGGATGCGGGCAATATGATCAAGCCGATGCTGGCTCGTGGTGAGCTGCGTCTGGTCGGTGCGACGACCCTGGATGAGTACCGCAAGTACATCGAGAAGGATGCTGCGCTGGAGCGTCGTTTCCAGCAGGTCTTTGTCGGTGAGCCGAGCGTTGAGGACGCCATTGGTATTCTGCGTGGTCTGAAGGAGCGCTACGAGGTCCACCACGGTGTTCGCATCCAGGACTCCGCGCTGGTGGCTGCAGCAACGCTGTCGGACCGCTACATCACATCCCGCTTCCTGCCGGATAAGGCTATCGACCTGGTTGATGAGGCCGCATCGCGTCTGCGTATGGAGATTGACTCCTCGCCGGAGGAAATCGACTCCGCGGAACGCATCGTGCGCCGCCTCGAAATCGAGGAAATGGCCCTGGAGAAGGAAACTGACATCGCGTCGAAGGAACGCCTGGACAAGCTCCGTGAGGAACTTGCAGATGAGCGCGAGAAGCTCAACGCTCTGAAGACTCGCTGGCAGAACGAGAAGTCCTCGATTGATGATGTCCGCTCCGTCCGCGAAGAGCTCGATGCCCTGCGCACTGAGTCCGAAAAGGCTGAGCGCGAAGGTGACTACGGGCGCGTCGCAGAGCTGCGTTACGGACGCATCCCTGAGTTGGAGAAGAAGCTGGAGGCCGCCGAGGAATCGGTCGCTGACGCAGAGGAAAACTCCATGCTCAAGGAGGAGGTCACGCCTCAGGAAGTCGCTGAAGTTGTCTCCGCCTGGACGGGTATCCCGGCTGGCAAGATGATGCAGGGTGAGACCGAGAAGCTGCTCGAAATGGAGCTTAACCTCGGCCGTCGCGTTGTTGGTCAGACTGCCGCTGTGGAGGCTGTCTCCGATGCTGTCCGCCGTTCGCGTGCGGGTGTTGCCGATCCGAACCGTCCGACTGGTTCCTTCCTGTTCCTCGGTCCAACTGGCGTTGGTAAGACAGAGCTGGCCAAGGCGCTGGCGGAGTTCCTCTTCGACGATGAGCGTGCGATGGTGCGCATCGATATGTCCGAGTACGGCGAGAAGCACTCTGTCGCTCGTCTGATTGGTGCTCCTCCTGGATACGTCGGCTACGACGCTGGCGGTCAGCTCACCGAGGCTGTTCGTCGCCGTCCGTACACCGTCGTGCTTTTCGACGAGGTCGAGAAGGCTCACCCGGACGTGTTCGATGTGCTCCTGCAGGTGCTCGATGAGGGTCGCCTGACCGATGGTCAGGGCCGAACCGTGGACTTCCGAAACACGATTCTGATTCTGACCTCCAACCTCGGTGCTGGTGGTACGCATGAGCAGATCATGGATGCGGTCAAGATGGCCTTCAAGCCGGAGTTCATCAACCGTCTCGATGATGTGGTGATCTTCGATCCGCTGACCTCCGAGCAGCTGCGCGGCATTGTGGACATTCAGGTCCGTAACCTGGCAGAACGCCTGGAGGCACGTCGTCTGGTGCTGGATGTCTCCGATGAGGCACTGGATTGGCTGTCGGAGCGCGGCTACGACCCGGCCTACGGCGCCCGTCCGTTGCGTCGCTTGGTGCAGAAGGCAATCGGCGATGAGCTGGCACGTCGACTGCTCGCCGGTGATGTTCGCGATGGTGACCGCGTAGAGGTCACGGTTGCTGACGATGGCGAGTCGCTGAAGGTTGTCGGCTATGACGAGGATGGCGTAGCCCGAGTCTAGGGCGCCTGATACTCAGGGTGATAACTGCACAGCAGGCTGTCTGTTTGTTGGGGCGGTTTGGGAGAGTTTTCTCCTGAACCGCCCCTTTTTTGTGCTTTTATTGTCCGGACTTATGTGTCTTGTGACCGACCGTGTGGGCTTGTTGCATTCCGGTCAGTCTGGAGTGCGCCGGTATAGTGCGCAAATATGACTAACTTTCAGTGGCGACCAGCGACAGACTCCGACCTCCCCTTCATTGCCTGGATGGACGAACTAACGGAAACGTTCGGAGATGAAAGTCAGCCACTGCCGGAAGATTATGTAGTCACGAGGCGTCAATACGTCGACCAGTGGGACGCGAGTCAGGGCGGGGTTATCCTTTTCGCCACTTCGCTTGACGACGCTGACCTCGAGTCGCTCAGTAGCGACATGACCCGCACTGATCCATTTGAACCGAGGGTTTCTCGCGAGGCTACTTACAGTGCGGCCGCCATTAAGGCGGAATGGTTGGAGCGCGGGGATTCGTCGTCAAGCGAAGAGCACGAGAGCTACGAAGTGCCGGTGGGGGCGGCCTGGCTGCGTACGTTTACGCAGGACGGACCGGGGTACGGTTTCGTGGAAAATGGGATTCCTGAGGTAGCGATTGCGCTGCGTCCAGGTGTTGTTGGGCGCAGGCTGTCGCAGCCGATGATTGCGGGGCTCCTTGAGTATGCGCGTGAGCTGGGGTACCCGGGGGTTAGTCTGGCTGTCCATGATGCCAATCCGCGGGCGGCGAAAGCTTATGTGAAGGCGGGGTTTGAGCTAGTGGGACGCTCGAGCTTCCCGGACCATGACGTGATGGTGGTGCGGTTTTAGGGTTTCGGCGTGCAGTTTTTGGTGGGGGCTGCGCGGGTGGTGAGGGACTGCGCGGGTGGTGGGGTGTTTAGGTCAGGAGCGTGGCAGCGTTTCGGAAAAAGGTTCGAAAAAGTTGAATTAGGGGGTTGTCGGGTGTCGAATGGGTGTGCGATAATGTGGGGGAGGGAAATTAGTTAGTCCATTTGGGGATTCGGATTGCTAGCGTTTTAAAAGGGGGGTGGGGAAATGTCTACACCATCGGCGTCAAACGGCGGTGGACCGCTTTCGACATCGCAGGTTTTAGATGCGGTTGCGCAGTTTGAAGCTCTGTCGACAGTCATCGTGGAGAACTTCGAAGTACTTGCACCGGATCATGCGCACGACGCATATAAGTCGATTGAGAAAGCGCGAAAACGACTCGCAGTAATTGATGCGACTTATGTGGAGACAATGAAAGGGCGGATGCCCAGCGCGGAGCACCGAAGGATCGCGTGGCTAGCGCAGGAGATGCGAATCTCGCGAGCAGAAGCGAGGCAGCGTATCAATGTCGTCGGACGTCTGAGTAGGAATGTTGATCCGTTTGCTCCGGCGAATGAGGATGTGCGAATGCCGAACCTTCGTCAGAAAGTTGAGGAAGGTGTTGTCGGTGCGGATGCTGTTGCGAAGATTGACAAAGCCGTTCGCGAGCTGCCGGCAACGGAGCATGCACAGCTGTCTAGGCTGCTGGACAAGCACATTGCAGATTTAGTGGACAAAATCCGTGTTGATGATCTCAATAAATTGCCGAACCGTCTGCGGGCGATGCTGGGGGTTGATGACCCGTATACGGATGAGGACCGTGCTCGGAAACGAAGCCTAAAAATCGGTGCTCAAGGGCCGGATGGCATGAGCCGGTTGAGCGGTGTGGTTACGCCTTCGTTTGCGGCGGTGCTCAAAAGGCTGCAGGCAGATTATGCGCGACCTGGCGGGTTGCTCGAAGAAGGTGCCGATGACCAGCGGAATCCGGAGCAGCGTTTCCATGATGCCGTGGAAGCGGCGGTGAATGGGGGCTTTCAACCGGGCGGTGAGCTTCAGCCGGCGCGGGGGACGACATCGGTGGTCACCGTCGCGCATATCGCAGATGTGGCAGCGTTAGCTGGAGTCTCCCTGCCTGAGGGGGAAGATTTTGTACTTCCTGGATCGGGTAAAGCGGTCTCAGACGCGGGAGTGCGAATTTCCATTAGTCAGGCCGTGCAACAGATGGTCGATAGAAATTCGTTCCTCCAAGTCTTGGGGAATGAGGGGCAGACCTTGTACTTTGGTCGATCCCGCAGGCTGGGGACTTTGCCGCAGTATCTGGCCCTTCTTGGAGAGGAAGGAGGTTCCTCCGCGCCGGGCATGGGCACTCCGGGAGCTATGTGCGATGTTCACCATGTGCAGTCGTGGGCTTCCGGTGGTGGCACTGACCTGGATAATCTCACGTTGGTGGATCCGGGTACGCATCGAAAGATCGATGATGCTCGATGTGATGAAAATGCTTGGTGGACGCTCCGGCCGGATGAGGTGCCGGAGATTCTAGGAACTGACGAAGGGGACGGGGTTAGCGGGGAGTGTGAGCCGGCCTCTACTGATCGTGTGGTCTGGGTGCCCCCGAAAGACGAGGAAGGAAACCGGAAAGCGGAATCCAATGAGGACCCCGATACGTTCGATAGCCCGGGGCGCTGGTTGCGTCGTAAAGCGCGAGAGAAACGGACGAGGGACACAGCGGATGGCAATGGTGGGACGGGACAGGATCCCGGTGGGTAGTCGGATTGGGAGGCGGGGCCTGGCTTAGAGGTTGATCTTCCGTTTCGTAGTCAGCTTTGCGTTAATGAAGCGGTTAAGAAAAGGGGTGCCGACGCTGGCGGCATAGTGCAGTAGTTTTTCTGCGGTGGCACAGCCGATTCCATGGCCGGTGCCTGAGATGAAAACGGCCATGTGGGCAGCATCTTCAGACACCTTCCCAAGCTCCTAGTTTTAATAACGTACATATCGCGCTACCAAGTCAATCGATTTAGAATCCGGAATTATGACAACATCCATCTCGGTACAAGAGCTTCGTGACAAGATTGCCGGCGGCGGTCGCATCGTCGTCGTTGACGCACGCTGGTCGCGTGCTAAAAAACCATATGACTCCTACGCCACGGCTCACATCCCACTGGCCGTGTTCTGTGATCCCGAGTTGGACCTAGCAGGTGTTCCAAGCCGAGAAGCTGGTCGCAACCCGTTGCCGGATATCGAGCGTGTGCGCGATGCCGTCCGTCGATGGGGAGTCCGCTCGGAGCATCTGGTGATCGTCTACGACGCGGGCGATGGACTGTTCGCGTCACGTGCTTGGTGGATTCTGCGCTGGGCAGGTTTGGAGAATGTGCGTGTCCTCACCGGTGGGCTAGCTGCTTGGGAAGCAGATGGAAACGAGACTGCCTTCGGGCCCGGAAATCTGCCGCGGCCTGGAACGATTGCAGTGAGTGAAGGCAATATGCCTGTTGCCAGCCTCGATGACGTGCGCACCTGGTCTGAGCGTGGAATTTTGGTGGATGCGCGTGAGCCCAGCCGTTTTGAAGGTCGTAGTGAGCGCGTCGATCTGCAGGCAGGTCACATCCCGGGTGCCGTGAACCTGGCGGCTCGCAGTCTGCAAAATGCCGACGGCTCCTTCCTGCCTGTTGAGCAGCTCCGTGAGCGCTTTGCCTCCGTCGGTATCGAAGACGGTCGCAATGTAGCGGTCTACTCCGGTTCCGGTCTTCATTCCTCGCTGTTCATTCAGGCTATGGAAGAAGCGGGCATCACGGGCGCCGCTCTGTATGTCGGCGGCTGGTCCCAGTGGGCTGGCGATCCGAGCCTGCCTATCGTCCGCTTCTAAGCGGGCCCGGGCCAGGGCGACCGCCCCGGGGCCCTTGATGTGCCGTCCATGTGGCTTTTGCCCCTCGCCCTTTACCGTCCTAGAGAGTCCCGTACGCTCTCTCCTCGGGCATTGGCATTGCGCCAGACGGGGGACGGCATCTTGTCGCTGACCAAATAGAACTGCTTCTGGCTTAAGCTAGGAGATTAATGATTCCCCTAGTATTCACCCTCGCAGCGATTCTCATCATCGCCGCAGTCGCGCTGTTCGTTGTCGACCGCCGCCGTCGCAGCATAAGTGAGACTGCTGTGGCGTCTCCGTCATCGCCATCGCTTTACGACGAGCCCTCGGACTTCACCGGCGAAGTAACCGGTGTGGCGGCAGAAGATGTTGTGCCCGAACTGCCGGATTCTTCAGAGCAAGGAAGCTCCGAGACAGCTTCTGTGGCGAGACCGAATATCGCAGCTGATGCTGACTCTCACTCTGAGGTTGCCGCTGAGACTGATAGCGCCGCTGAAGTTGATTCTGAAACTGAGGTTTCGACGACAGAACTGGGGACTTCAGCTGTAGAAAAGACACCGACGGAGCCTGAATCTGTCTCGGGAATCGAGCCGGCGGCCACTGCTGAAATGCCCGAAGCAACAGAAGACGCGGGTGCTGCCGAAACATCGGAAGCAGCAGCTGATCTGAATGCGGGAACGGACGTGACTCTCCGAAGCGGCGCGGAGTCTGGCACAGAATCTGGAGCAGGGCCTGGCGCGGAGCCAGCCGAGTCGGTGACTGCTGAAGATACCGATACCGCGGATGAGCCCGAGACAGGTTTAGTGGGCGATGCCGTTGCCACAGGGGCCGACAGCACCACCGCTGCTGACGCTCGCACTGGAACTGTTGGGGGTACAGAATTCCGGGCTGCAGCCGGCGAAAATGCCGAGACTGACGAAGTGCCGCAATCATCCGATCGTGCGGCGCGCACCCAGGCCACCCAGGCCACCCCGCACACTGAGCCCACCCAGCCCGCGCAACCGCAGCGCGCTCAGCAGCAATCAGTGGCCCCTATCCGTCGACGTATCAGCGGTCGCCGTGTGCGTCACTTGCGGAAGGCCTGGGCGCAGGAACGTAATTCTGTCTATAACCGTGTGGACCATGAGCTGCCGTCGTACTGGCAGCGTACGCCGGACGGCGATGCCAAGGCCGTGGTCTCCGGTTTCGCCTTTGGCCGGGAAATGCACCTCGCCGATGTCGGCGGCATCACCACCATCGCCATCCGCCGCTCTGTATCCAGCGATGAGGTTTTCGAGTTGCGCCGCAGCGGCGGCACGACGCTGCCTCACGTAGCTACCGAAGCCGGCCTGGTAGTCGCAGCTACCGACCCAGAGCTCATTCATCGCATCTTCGACGACCGTGCAACCCGCATGCTTGCCGACGTACACCCGGCCATTACCCGCATGTGGTCCGAAAACTCCTGGTCCTTGGCTCAGCTGATTGATAATTCAGTGCCAGAGGACTGGGACGGTGCACTGGCATCGCTGTCGGACTTCTCCGACATTGCGCGCAGGTTGCCACCGGCGGAAGGCGAAACCGTCGCTCCGGACACTAATCAGTGGGATCCCACTCGTTTGCAGCTCACCGAGCAGTCCGTTGACTCTGGTTCCTTGATTTCGGATGGAACCGGGCGTGGGCACTTGCACGCGGTACCAGATCAGCGTCGCAACGGTTCTGCTAACCACGAATCGCAGGATCACAGCTCACAGAACGGGCATGCCCAGAGTCACAGCGCGCAGAATAGCAAGGGTGAAGAGCCGCTGGACGTTGAGGAAATTGTTTACGCAGATTCTCCTTCGTCCTCGTCCGCTGCTACCGCGGATGCAACCACGGATGATTCGCAGTGGCCGTCGCAAAGCAATGCACAACCCACGGTGGTGCAGGCGATTGACGGTTCGTCGTGGCGCCCTACGCGGGATATACCGCTGGATCCGACGGCGCTGCCTTCGCGGTCGACGGCACGAAAGATGGGTGCAAACGTTGGCGAGTCGGAGGACATTGGAGATTCTGGCCAGCAGATTCCTGCGCTTGGGGAGGACCCCGAACATAGCCGGATGCGCTCGAGCCAGGGGCGTGTGGTGCGATCAAATGTGAAGCCCGCCAGTATTTTTACCGACGCCGCCCCAGACCTCGACAGCAGCGACGACCCCACCGAATCTATGTCCGAGGACAAGGGCGTAACCCCTGATTCCGCGGACGAGTAGAACCAGACATATCCTTGAGCACACAGTCGTTTATTTAGGAGACAACCTCAGATGAGCATCCACACGAGCAATGTCAATCAGGAGAAGCTGCAGCGTTTGGCCGAGCTGGTCAAGGAGCTGGCGGTTGTTCATGGCAAGGTCACGCTGTCGTCTGGACGTGAGGCTGATTACTACGTTGACCTGCGCCGCGCCACTCTACATCATGAGGCCTCGCGTCTGATTGGTTCTCTGCTACGAGAGCTCACTGGAGACTGGGACTACGCGCACGTCGGTGGTCTGACGCTTGGCGCGGATCCGGTGGCTACCTCTGTCATGCACGCCGAAGGGCGTCCAATTGATGCCTTTGTGGTGCGTAAGGAAGCCAAGAAGCACGGCATGCAGCGCCGCATCGAGGGACCGGACATTGTAGGCAAGAAGGTCCTGGTTGTGGAGGACACCACCACCACGGGCAACTCGCCGCTGACTGCCGTCGCTGCACTACGTGAGGCCGGTGCTGAGGTTGTCGGTGTCGCCACGGTGGTTGACCGCGCGACGGGCGCCGACGAGGTCATCAAGGCTGAAGGCCTGGACTACCGTTACCTGCTCGGTTTGGATGACTTGGGTCTGGCCTAAGAATCTGAGCGCTAGAGCTATCGCCGAGCCTCACCCTGCTCGCCGAGCCTCACCCAGCTCACCGCCCCAACGCAGTCCCACGAAAGAGGAACATCCCCATGACCACCAAGCGCGCAGGACTCCTGTCCAAGCTCACCACGACCAAACTTCCCGGCACCAAGGAAACCGTCGCTGACATGTTTGTGCGTCGCACGGGCGAGGGCCTCGGCGCACTCGTCGGTATCGCCAGCGCAAGCTCCGACACCCGCCGTGCCCCAGAACGTGCCGGCTATATCGCCGCCAGTGCGGTCAACGTTGTCTCCAGTGCCTTCGGCTGGGAGACTCCACGTCGAGTTTCCAAGACTGTCCTCATGCCACTGTTGGCGGCCAATGTTTGGCGCCGTCGCCACGAGACGTCTCGCTTTACGACGACCACCCTGCTCATCGGCCTCGCCGGCGGTTGGCTGGGCGACTTGATTCTCATGCCGAATAAGCCGAACCTGAACCGCGGTTCTGTGCCGTTCGCAGTTAACCAGGTTGCCTACCACGTGCTGCTGTGGCGTGCCGGAGCTCGGATTAGCGCGCTGCGTGCTGCCATTCGCTTCCCACTGTGGGCTGGTTCGGTACCGCTGGTCGGTGCTGTAAAGCCCGAGGCGCTGCCCGCTGCTGTTGGCTACGGTCCGCTGCTGGCTGTGACCTCCGCACTGGCCGATGACCCGGCGCTGCTGGAGGGTGCCGGTGCTGTCGGTACTGATGAGCAGACCGGCCTGCCGATTGCCGATGCCGCCTACGGCCTCGGCCACGGTGGCAACCTGTTCCTCGTCTCCGACACGCTACTGATGGCTCGAAAGATGTTTGCGGAGGAGGGCGTCGTCGGCAAGCTTCTGAATGCGGCAGTGATGGACACCTACACCGTGGCGCAGTTGTTCCTGGTCGAGGGGCTGTTGGCTCTTGACCGCGCCTGAGCCCGGGAAGGGGCCGACGGAATGGTTTGAGGCTCGTGTCGGGGTGGGGCCGTGGGAGCAGGAGCACCCGAACGAACCCCGGCCGACCGGCCCAGAATACGATGAGCAGCTTCTGGATGAGGGCGACCGACGTAATGTCGTCGATGCCTACCGCTACTGGACGATGGAGGCTATCGTCGCGGAGCTGGATAAGCGTCGTCATCCGTTGCATATCGCCATCGAGAATTTTGAGAATGACTCCAACATTGGCACCGTGGTACGCACCGCAAATGCCTTCCTGGTGGAGGCCGTGCACATCGTGGGGCGCAAGCGTTGGAATCGTCGCGGCGCGATGGTGACTGACCGCTACCAGCACTTGCTGCACCACGAGACGGTGTCGGAGGTCATTAGCTGGGCGCGCGAGCATGATTTGGCTGTCGTGGCCGTGGACAATGTGCCGGGCTCCGTACCCATCGAAACCGTTGAGTTGCCCGAGCGTTGTCTTTTGCTCTTCGGCCAGGAGGGGCCGGGAGTGACTGAAGAAGCACAGCAGGCGGCGGATTTGACGGTGTCGATTGCCCAATTTGGCTCGACGCGTTCGATAAATGCGGGGGTAGCGGCGGGTATTGCCATGCACTCTTGGATTCGTACTCATGCAGATATCACCGCGGCCTGGTAATTGTCTGCTTAGGTGTTTTATTTCGAAGGCTGTTTTAGAGCTGTTTCGCAGCCGTTTTAAGGAGAGCCAGTGGTTCTAAAAATGTCGCGTCCGGAGGCCGAAACGTGGGCCTATCGTGCGGACGTGGCTGAACAGGCGATTCGCAACCGTCATGCGGCGAAGCTGTGGGGTCTTCCGGGCACGAATTTGGCAATGGCTTCCTGGCCCGCGCCGCTTCGACATAAGGTCTTCATCAACTGGCATTACTGGTGGCAGGCGCAGTATCTCGACTGCCTGGTAGACGCAGCCAAGCGCGTGCCTTCTAAGGAGAAGTACCGCGCTATCCGCCAGACCACTCGGGGTATCCGCATTCGCAACCTCACGCTGCTGACCAAGAACAAGTACTACGACGATCGCGCGTGGATGGCGTTGGCGCTCGGGCGTGCCGACGCTGTCCTCGGCGCATCGGTGCCCAAGAAGACGACAGCACGGCTGATTTCATGCTTGGGCGATGGTCGGCAGGAGTCCACGGGTGTGCTGCCGTGGCGTGAGCAGGACCTCTTTTTCAACGTCCCCTCGAACGGTCCTGCAGCCATCGCTCTGGCCCGGGCTGGTCGTATCAAGGAGGCAGAGGAACTT
Organism: Corynebacterium sp. HMSC055G02; assembly: GCF_001809065.1. Taxonomy (NCBI): domain Bacteria; kingdom Bacillati; phylum Actinomycetota; class Actinomycetes; order Mycobacteriales; family Corynebacteriaceae; genus Corynebacterium; species Corynebacterium sp. HMSC055G02. The sequence goes on from NZ_KV795659.1 coordinate 175,734, forward strand.
ATCGATTGGGTTTACGCCAACCTCCTGTCGGACTCAGGGCTGCTCTACGACGGCATTCGCTTGTCCATGGCAGGTGCCGTCGTGCAGAAGGGCATGTTTACGTACAACCAGGGTGTCATGATTGGCGCTTGCCTCGAAGTGGGACTTGCGCTTCGGGCGCACGGCCAGCGTGAACAGGCGACGAAGTATTTCACGCGCGTGCAAAACCTCATCCACGCGGTGGCAAAGGATTTGGCGACCACCGACAATGTTATCGCCGGTGCCGGTGGCGGCGATGGTGGTCTGTTCAACGGCATCCTGGTGCGATACCTCGCCGATGCGGCGGTGCGTTTGCCTGGAGACAATCGCATGAATCGCGCGGCAGCTCGCATTGCTCGCCGACTGGTTCTGGCTTCGGGGGAGAAGTGCTGGTACCACCGCCTCGAGGTTGATGGCCTGCCGCTTTTCCCCGCAGATTGGAACGATAATGCTCAGTTCCCACAGGGCGGTTCGGTTGCGCAATCAGTCGGTGGCGCGGTTCGCGGTTCGGCGATTAAGGAGCGTGACCTCTCTGTCCAACTGTCGGGTTGGATGCTGATGGAAGCGTGCGCCCGAGTGGCCGATTTTGTTGCGACCAAGCTGGAAAATGGTGAGTCGTTGGATTCGACGAAGCCGAGCTGCCCGGAGTAGTCGGGGAACGCTAGTTGGTCGTCATCTGGCGCTTGCCGACGTTGTACCACCGCGCTGTGCCCGCCGTTGCCAACAGGGAGTCACCTACTGAGCCCCTGCCATCGCCACGTGATGCCTGGCACAATAGGACGCATGAAACTCAATGACATGATGGCTCCTGCTCCCGTGAAGCTCCCCGTTCTTGACGAGGCCGTTGCTGCCCGCAACGGTGGCGCAAGCCCGGAGGCCGTGGTTCGCGCATGCCCGCGCGATTCCCAGGCTTGGGCGGATTTGGCTGAAAGCGCCTTGTCCGAGGGCCAGGAGATTCAGGCCTATGCCTTCGCTCGCACTGGTTACCACCGCGGTCTGGACCTGCTGCGTGGAAACGGCTGGAAGGGGTTCGGAGCCATTCCGTGGGAGCACGAGCCGAATCGTGGTGTGCTCCGCGCCTTCGCAGCGTTGGCTAAGGCTGCTAAGGCTATCGGCGAGGATGATGAATTCGATCGCATGATGGCGTTGCTGCGTGACAGTGATGAATCCGCGTTGCCAGAACTGGGTCTTTAATCGCGCACAGAGATTCAGCGGGCACATAAGAGTGCACAACAGCACAACGGGTACATAAAAAGCGCACAGTTTTTTACATGAGGATGGTGACTTCGGCATGGCTGGCATAGCTGGTGGGGAAGATAAGGATGCCGCAGCTGCCAGGAATCTAGAGGACCTTGCTCCCGCGCATGTCGACGACCTCGTCGAAGCTAAGGAAACGCAATTCGTCGAGGATAATCCGCGCCCGGATTTCCAAGATTTTCGCAATACGTACCTACATCCGGCCTCCCGCGCAGCAAACAAGTTGCGTCAGAAAGTGAGGCCCCGCACGCGTTTCCTCCATGCGATTGACCGTGTGCGCTCCCGTTGGATGCTCATTGTCCAAGCCACGTTAGCCGCTGGGTTGGCCTACTGGTTCGCACTTGAGGTACTGGGGCACCCCAACCCGTTCTTCGCGCCGATGGCCGCTTTCATCAGCCTCAACGTGATGACCGCAGGTCCTCGCTTAAAGCACTCTGTGGAGTTGGTGCTCGGTGCCTCGTTGGGAGTCGGCATTGGTGATGTGATTATCTCCATCCTCGGCTCGGGTATCTGGCAGCTGACCGTCGGTGTGTTCGTCGCCATGGTCATCGGTGTGTTTGTCGGTCGAGGACCGCTTGTGGTCAACCAAGCGGCATCTTCAGCCGTGCTCATCGCCACCATTATTCCGCCGGGCACCGCTGGTTCTTATTACCGAATGATCGATGCTCTCGTCGGTGGTGTGGTGGGCATTATTGTGCTCATGATATTGCCGCGAAGCCCGCTGGCGGGTGCTCGCCGCAAGGTGGCCAAGGTCCTCGACATGGGTGCAGATGTACTTTATGACATCGGCATCGGCATGAAAGAGGGCGACACCGATCGCATCCGCACCGCACTGAGCGTGGTGCGCTCCATGCAGGCGCAAGTCTCGCTGATGGACCGCACTGTCGCCGACGCGGGCGAGCAGGTCCGTATCTCGCCGTTGCTCTGGCGCTCCCGGGATCGAATCCACTCGCTGTCACGTATGGTTCATCCCGTCGACAACGCCATGCGCAACATCCGTGTGCTCGCGCGTCGCGCTATCACAGCACGTGAGGACCACATCGACTTCTCGTCCGAACTGTGCGCACTTGTTCTCGGCGTGTCTGAAGGTACGCGTCTGGTCAGTCATGTGCTTGACGACGAAGCCGCCGTGCGCCGAATCCCAGAGTGGGGCGAGTTGCCTTTCGAGTCCGGCGACATCGCTATCGCTCAGCTTTCCGAGGGATCCGGAGAGGTCAAGCTTGAAGACGTGGTTCGGTACTTGCGTCGTCTAGCGGCGAAAATGCACCCGCGCGTGATCGAGGACGCAACGCTGTCGGAACAGGTTGTGTTTGCGCAGTCCCGCTCCTTGGTGGTGGACCTGTTGCAGGTGTGTGGCCTGTCCAGACGTTCAGCTGTGGCAACGCTGCCGCCGACGACGCCGTTCCCAGCAATGCCACCGGAGGTATGGGACGAGTAGCCGGTGAGGCGTGGGCGAGTAGTGGCTCGCTAGGCGCCAGGCGGTTACTGCCCACGTGCTCCGGCGCACATGCTACTGCCCACGTGCTACTGCAGCGTGCTCTAGTGCGGTACGCGCTTGACCTCGACGCCACCGAAAGCGACGAAGCCGCGCACAATAATCTTCGGAGCCTGTCCTGCGCCAGGAGCAGGAAGGTTACGTCCCGGGTTTCCAGTAACATCCGTGCCTCCGAAGATGGGCAGCACGTCGACATCAACCTGGTAGTGGTCGGGGACAATGACGTCGACTCCACCGAAGGCGCAGCCAATGTTGACGACAGTAGCTTCCGCGGTCAGGATGGCCTCGCGGAAATCCAAGCCAGTCCCGCCGAAGGCCGCCACCGTGGTGTGCGTGGGAGCGCACGTCCATGGGCCTCTCTTGTCGGTGCCGCCGAAGATGCCGATGGAGAGCTTCGAACCAGTTGCCGCGGCGGAGCTATCAATCCGAGCTGGTTGATGATTGTTGGCTGCATTCGGTGCCACCGAATGGTGCTCGTCCGGGACGCTGTGTAGGTTCGGGCGCAGGTTAGGGTTTGGGTGCGCATGTGGAGTCGGCTCGGCCAGGTTCGCGGGCAGCGACAAGTCCTGTGTCAATGCGGGCAACTCATCGATGTACGTCGCCTTTTGGGCTTTCTCGGTGCGCTCCTGCAATTCCGCAAAGTCAATCTGGCCATCGCGGAATGCCCATTCCAAGCGTTCCAGCGCAGTGTGGCGGGCTTGGTCGCCAGCGCGTAGCCGTGGGGTGTTGTCAGTCATGATGCTGTCCTATCGAGGCAGTGGCGGGCAGTGGCTTTAACACCCAAATGTTATCTGTACTCGAACTTTCGCGCAGGTCACTTTCATGCACGCCACTTTCGCACAGGCAGACCGTGGCTATTGCCCGCCGCAGTTAGTGCACAATCTGCAAGTCGCGAAGGTGTCGGTACAGAGTTGTCTTCTCTCTCGGCTTTCGTGACTCCACGCCATCGCGCACATATCGGAAGCCCAGGCCACCAACTTGAACTGCCCGACCCGTCATCGGACGGTGTAGCTCGCGGGCCGGGGCTTCTTTCGCTTTACGACGGCCACCGCGCCCCAATCCGAGTCGGCTCAGCAGGCCTTTGCCGCTCTCACCCTCGTTACCGTTTTCCGCATCCGGCGCCGGAACTTCGGCCGCAACGATGCCCGGGGCATCGGGGGTAGGGCGAATCTGCAGGCCGGTGGATGTGCCGGAGAACATCTGATGCTCGTCGACATAGACCTCGCCAGTAAACCCGTTTGCCGAGGACACTCCGGTAATTCCCGGCTCTGTCAGTAGGGCGTAACCAACAATTGCGTGGCCGGTGTCGTCGCGAATCAGCGGCACTGGCGTCGTCGGGCGTGTGAGCGCGGCCGCCGCATCGAGCCCTTCTCCTCCTTCGATGCCCCAGTTTTTGGCCGCGGTCGAGGGCGCGGTGGGGACATGTGCCACTTCAATCCACAGGAGGTTCTTGCGCATCAGGTAGGTTGCCACGGTAGCCAGTGCCGCGTCGGTGCCAACGACCACAATTCGTAACGGCTCGCTCGGCTTTTGCGGAGCGGGTTGCGGAGCGCCTAAGTGGTCGACTTTCTTCTGCTTGGAGATTTCCTCCGGCGTCGGAGCTGTATCGACAGGCAGTACGTCCTTGGCCAGGTCGTCGATGAAAGCCAGCTCCTTGCGGGTGGGGATCATCGCGACGTCGTGAAGCGCATAGGCGGGTGGTGCCGGAGTAGCTGGTGCTGATGGTGTGGACGGTGCTGATGTAGACCATGATTGGCGGAGCAATTGGGAAAACGCGGGTACATCGGGGCCACACTGCAGCACAACAATACGCATAGGACTACACTCTAATGCGTCGTCTGCAATCCCAGGAGTTGAAGTAGGACTATGGCCGCAATCATTATCGTCGGTGCCCAGTGGGGCGACGAGGGCAAGGGCAAAGCAACCGATATTCTCGGTGGCCGCGTCGACTACGTCGTCAAGCCCAACGGTGGCAATAACGCCGGCCACACCGTTGTCGTTGGCGGTGAGAAGTACGAGCTGAAGCTGCTTCCGGCGGGTGTACTGTCGGAAAACGCTGTGCCGATTATCGGTAACGGCTGTGTGGTCAACCTCGAGGCGCTTTTCGACGAGATTGATGGCCTCGAAGCTCGCGGTGCAAAGGCCTCCCGCCTGCGCGTTTCCGGCAATGCCCACATGGTTGCTCCGTACCACCAGACGCTGGACCGCGTGACCGAGCGCTTCCTGGGTAAGCGCGCTATCGGCACCACTGGCCGCGGTATCGGCCCGACGTATGCCGACAAGGTCGGCCGTACGGGCTTGCGTGTCCAGGACATTCTGGATGAGTCGATTCTGCGCCAGAAGATTGAGTCTTCGCTGGCTCAGAAGAACCAGATTCTGGTCAAGCTGTACAACCGCCGCGCTATCGACCCGGATGAAGTCTTTGATTACTTCATGGGCTTCGCCGATCGTCTGCGCCCGATGATTATCGACTCGGAGTTTGAGCTCAATCAGGCTTTGGATGCCGGCAAGCACGTCCTCATGGAGGGCGGCCAGGCCACCATGCTCGACGTCGACCACGGCACCTACCCGTTCGTGACCTCCTCGAACCCAACCGCTGGTGGTGCCTGCGTGGGCACCGGCATCGGCCCGACGAAGATCACTTCGGTGCTGGGCATCATGAAGGCCTACACCACCCGCGTCGGTGCTGGCCCGTTCCCGACGGAGCTGTTCGACAAGTGGGGCGAGTACCTGCAGACCACCGGCGGTGAGGTCGGAGTCAACACCGGCCGTAAGCGCCGCTGTGGTTGGTACGACTCGGTGCTGGCTCGCTACGCCGCGCGCGTCAACGGTTTCACGGATCTGTTCATCACCAAGCTGGATGTCCTGACTGGTATCGGCGAGATTCCGATTTGTGTCGCTTACGACGTTGATGGCGTGCGTCACGACGAAATGCCACTCACCCAGTCGGAGTTCCACCACGCTGTCCCGATTTACGAGACCATGCCTGCATGGGACGAAGACATCACTGGCTGCCGCACCTTCGATGAGCTGCCGGACAAGGCCAAGGATTACCTGAACCGCCTGGAGGAGCTCTCCGGCGCTCGCATTTCCTACATCGGTGTTGGCCCGGGTCGTGACCAGACCATCGTTGTCCACGATGTGCTGGACAACTAGCGCTGGGCAACTAGCGCTGGGTACTTAGCCTGGGGGGCAGTGGCGAACTAGCCGGAAAATAGTCCGGCTTTCGACCCGGCTTTATCGAACTGTTAGATAAAAAATCTTCGGTGTCGAAACTGCTGGCTGCTGTAAAAAAGAACATTTGCTAACCACGAGAAGGCTCTGGGAATTGTCAGTTGACACTGGCATCCCAGAGTCATTTTTGTATCGTAGGCCTCACCGCGTGGTCCAACGACAGAAGGCGTGTGGTTTTCATGCAAAACACAGGACACCGAGTACAACGACTGGCAAGTTCCGCCGTACTTTCCGGCGCGATGGTTTTCTCCGCAGTAGGTGGAGCCGTTGCAGCTCCCGCGGCTCAGGCGGAACCGGCCCCAGTGCCGGCACCGGCTCCGGCGAAGGCAGATAGCTGTACCCCGAACCCGGCAGCACCTGAAATCCAGGAGGCCCTGGATAAGGTCAACAGGGAGCGTCCGAACAACCATGATGGGTGGAAGTACACTGGCACCTCCAACTTCAGCCCGTGTAGCGATTTGAGCTTTGCTCTCGCAGATCAGGCCAAGCAGGGCAACGCTCAGTCCTCCACTGTGCTGTTGATGTTCCACAAGGGTGAGTTCATTGGTACGGACTCTGACCGGCCTCAGCACATCAACAAGGTGACGCCGACCCCTGATGGTAAGAACATCTCGGTCATCTACCACGACTGGGAGGCCCAGGAGGCCGCAGGTGCGCCGAACGCTGATGCGGCCAAGTTCACCTCTAATGTTCACTTCTTCTGGAACGGAGATCACGTCGTCCACGAGGGCAAGATTCCCGGCGGCGCGACACCCGCTTCCTAAGGACTCCCGAGAATTTTCGAGAGCTTTCGAAAATTCTTGGACACTCCCGGGGTCTCTTGAGTTTTCCCAAGTAAACTCAATTCAGAGTCGGACATGAGAAAGTAATGCTCCGTCGTAGCGCAGTGCTTGAGAAAACTTGAGAGAACAGAAGAGGTTCCAGCCATGAGTGGTCATTCAGTTCGTCGCGGGTCGATGCTGGTTAGCGCGGCGGTCGCAGGTGTAGTGGCTTTGTCCGGTTGCTCCACTGATGAGACCGCAGCACCGACCTCTGCTTCTCAGGTAGATCAAGAAACGACGACCATCACTACGACCACCACTGTCGAGGATGACAGTGAAAGTGCAGATACCCCCAATCCGGATGTCGATGACAACGACTCCGATGGGGGTTCTTCTGCGCCAACCCAGGAAGAGGCTTTCGAAGAAGCGGTTGCCGACCTGAACTCAATGGAAGGTGGCAATGGCAGCGGTTGGACAGTCACGGACGATACGAACTGGGATACCACCAGCGAGTTGACCTTTGCCTCAGCAGTACAGAATGAAATTACGCATTCAACTACCGCTGGTGCAGTGCTGCTGTTTCATAAGGGCGAGTACGTGGGTACCGCCGGTGGTCCGCAGACAATCAACTCGGTCGAGGGCGATGGCAAAACTGTGACCGTCAATTTCTTCGATGTCAATAAAATGATCGAAGACGGCGGTGCCTTCGCCTTTAAAGACCAGTACAACGCTCCCGTTACGTACTCCTGGGATGGGTCAGAGGTCGCTCAAGAAGGCGAGATTCCAAAAGCAGAGGGAAATTAAACGCTCACCCCGCACTCTCTCCAGATGCGAGTGCTGTCAGGCCGTTTTAAAGTAGTGGCGCGCCACACAGTTTTCATCTAGATTTCTGTGTTCCGTAAACCTCCGACGGTAGTTTGTCGACACTGTGTTGTCGGTACTGCGCCGTCGCTATGAAGTCGCTAATACTACGCCCAAAGAGGAAAATCACCGGCCATGTCTTCTCGCAACTCATCTGACTCCATGTTTGACGAACGGACCAAGCAGAGCGAGCAGCCTCAGAATTCACGCGTCCACGGCACGCGCCGCGCAATCGCGGCCATCGCTATGGGCGCGTTTGCTATTTCTCCTATTGCAGCCTGCAGCAATGATGCAGACAACGACGCGGCATCGTCGTCAAGCAGTGCAAGCGCGGTCAGCACTACGTCGAGCGAAGAGAAGACCTTTGAAAAGCAGCAGGTTGCTGAGCTGAATGCGGCCGCGAATGTGCGGCCGGCTGCGATGGCTAAGCTGCCGGAGGGTTTTGATCTGCAGTCGCACCGTGGTGGTCGCGGTGAGTGGACGGAGGAGTCCAAGCAGGCGATGATCAACTCGTTGGAGCTGGGCGTTACGACGTTGGAGCTGGACATCGTCCTGACGAAGGATGGCGTGCCTATGGTCTGGCACGATCCGGAGATCCAAGACGATAAGTGCTCGGACACCGAGCCAGTGACGGAGGGGGATCCGCAGTACCCGTACGTCGGCAAGCTCGTGCATGATCTCACCTATGAGCAGGTACAAACCCTGGTCTGTGACAAGAAGCTCGAGGACTTTCCGGATGCGGAGCCAATCAAGGGCAATAGGATGATGACCCTGCCGGAGCTGTTCGAGCTGACTAAGGACAACCAGGACATCCACTTCAACATTGAGACCAAGATTGAGGGCGAAAAGCGCGCTGACTCGGCAGAACCGCAGGAGTTCGTCGATGTGATTCTCGACGAGATTGACCGCGCGGGTGTGGCTAATCGTGTGATGATTCAGTCCTTCGATTGGCGCTCGCTGCCGCTGGTCGCGGAACGGAACCCGGAGATTCCGCTGGTCATGCTGTGGGACGAGACCACCTGGAAGAAGGATTCTCCTTGGATTGGCGATGTCAATTACGACGAGGTCAATGGCGACATCATCGAGGCCGCCAAGCAGCTCGGCGTGCAGGTGCTCTCGCCGACGCACAGCATTCCTTACGGCAAGACACCGTCAGATGCTGACTACCACCCGGTCGCCACGCCGGAGCTAATCTCCCGTGCGCATGAGGCCGGCATGAAGGTGGTGCCGTGGACCGTAAATGAAAAGGAGACCATGCGCGAGCAAATTGCCGCTGGTGTCGACGGCATCATCACCGACTACCCGACGCGACTGCGCGAGGTCTTGGCCGAGCTGAAAATGCCGCTGCCGGAGTCCGCTCCGGTGGGTGATGCAGCGATGTCGACGAACTAGTAAACCCGGCCAGCACCAGCGGAAACTCGTCTGTATCCCTGTTTTGCCCATGTTTAGCTCTGCGGGCCGAGCATGTTTCGTGTCACACTTGACCTTATGACGCGTTTGAAAGTGCTTGCCGACGTTGACACGGGTATCGATGACAGTCTTGCTCTCGTCTACCTCGCGGGGTTGCATACCGCAGGCGAGATCGAGCTGGTGGGTGTGACCTGCGCAGGTGGTAACACCACTGCGGCATGGTCCGCTCGCAACACCAAGTACATGTTGAATCTCTGCGGTTGTCCGGAGGTTCCGGTTGTCAGCGGTTTCGAGGGGCCCGCTGACCGTGAACTGACCACCACGCCTGAGACTCATGGCCCGTACGGGCTGGGCTACAACCTGGCACCACCGGCCGTCATCTACGAACCGGGGCGCTCAGGAGCGGCGGATCCGCTGGCGCTGTGGCGACGAGTCATCGAGCAGGCACGGTCGACGGGGGAGAAGGTGCACCTGCTGGTCACTGGCCCTATGACCACCTACGTGGCCGCTTTGAAGAAATACCCAGAACTCATGCGGGAGCTCGACGGCGTGACCATTATGGGCGGTGCTGTGGACTACCACGGTAACGTCACCGAGTTTGCGGAATGGAACTTCTGGGTCGACCCCACCGCGGTCACCGAGGTGTTCGGCACCGCAGGTGCTGTGGCCGTCGAGCGCCCGGAGGATGCCGTGCGCAGCATCGCCACCGCCGCAGGCGCGCCGGTGCCGACGCTGGTTCCGCTCAATGTCACCGAGACCATCACCATTAGTGATACTGAGATTGAATCCTGGCGAGATGCCGGTATGAACTCGGAGCTGCTGCGTGTTCTGCGCCGCTCGCTGAAGTTCTACTTTGAGTTCCACCAGGGAGTTGGAGTCGGTTACAAGGCGCAGGTTCATGACCTCTTCGCTGCGATGGTGGCCGTCGGTGCGGTGACAGGGGAAGTGGAGAAGATGCGTCTCGTGGGCGTCGATAAGCGAACCTTTGCAGCTGAGCCAGCACGCCGCGGCCAGGTGGTGGAGGATTCAGCCGGAGCGGTGGCGAATGTTGTCCTGGCCGCTGACCGTGAGGTGGCGCTGGCTGAGTTCCAGCGGGTGTTCCCGCGCTAGGTTCCCGCCCGTGCCCGCCGCGGTGAATCAGCTCGCTGTCGTATGCTGGAGGCAATCAATTTAACAGCTGCTGGTTGCGCAGCGTATGTGCCGTAGACGAAAGCGAATTTATCTCGATGTTCACCCCTGAAGCCACCGGAACCCCGTACCAGCCGGGAGCAACGCGAGTTCTGCTGCTCGGCTCTGGCGAGCTCGGCAAGGAGGTGACCATTGCTTTCCAGCGTCTTGGCGTTGAGGTGCACGCTGCCGATCGCTACGAGCATGCACCGGCACACCAGGTAGCTCACCACGCCTACGTGTTGAATATGTCGGACCCTAGCGCACTGCGGGACCTGATTCTCCAGGTCAAGCCACACTTCATCGTCCCTGAGATTGAGGCTCTGGCAACCGAGGTGCTGGCAGAGGTCGAGGAAGATGAGACGCTGGACGTCACCGTTATTCCGACCGCACGGGCGACTCAGCTGACCATGAACCGAGAAGGTATTCGCCGCCTGGCTGCGGAAGAGGTGGGACTGCCGACTTCCCGCTATCACTTCGCCTCCAGCTTTGATGAGTTCACCGCAGCTGTTGATGAGATTGGCTTCCCATGCGTGGTCAAGCCGGTCATGAGTTCCTCGGGCAAGGGACAGTCCACGCTGCGTTCGCCGGAGGATGTCCAGGCCGCGTGGGATTACGCCATGAGTGGCGGTCGCGTTGAGTCCGGTCGCGTCATCGTGGAGGGCTTCGTTGATTTCGACTATGAGATCACGCTGCTGACCGTGCGCTCCGTTGATCCGGAGACTGGCGAGGGGGCAACGTGGTTCTGTGAGCCCATCGGCCACCGTCAGCAGGATGGTGACTACGTTGAGTCCTGGCAGCCGGCAGCCATGAGCGAAAACGCCCTGGACAATGCGCGCTCTGTCGCCGCGCGCATCACCAACGCGCTGGGCGGTCGCGGTATCTTCGGCGTCGAGCTGTTTGTCCGCGGCGATGAAGTGTGGTTCTCCGAGGTCAGCCCGCGCCCGCATGACACCGGCATGGTCACCATGGGTACGCAGCGTTTCTCCGAGTTCGAGCTGCACGCGCGCGCAGTGCTGGGGCTGCCTATCGACGTCACGCTGGTGTCCCCGGGAGCTTCCGCTGTAGTCTACGGCGGTGCTGACATCGAGCAGCCGGGCTACACCGGCCTAGCTGAGGCCATGGCTATTCCGGAGACAGACATTCGTATCTTTGGTAAGCCGTTTGCCGGTCCGCGTCGCCGCATGGGTGTTGCTGTTTCGACCGCAGATTCTGTCGACGCTGCTCGTGAGCGTGCATCGGAGGCGGCATCAAAGATTAAGGTCGTCGAACTGGGGTAGTTCGACGACCTAGTGTGCGCTGCTGGTGTTGCTTGGGAAAGGAACGCTGCAGCGCACTTTTTTGTGCCCGCTGTGGTGCGTAAGCTACTTGATCTACTTGGACTTCTGTACCGGTGGCTCGGCCGACCAGGGGAAGACGATCCAGTCATCGGTGTGCTTCCAGACGTAGTCCGGTGCAATCTCCGAGCGGGACTTGCCGTAGAGCACAGCGGAACGGACTTCAGCGCCGTGCTTCTTGAGTAGGTCGAGCACCAGATGCAGCGTGCGACCGGAGTCAGCCACATCGTCGACGACCAGCAGGCGGCGGTTGGAAATCGATTCGATGTCCAGCAGCGGCTCCAGCAGAACCGGATCCGGCAGGGTCTCCGCCACGTCGGTGTAGAACTCGACGTTGATGGCGTCAGAGAGCTTGACGCCCATGGTGTAGCTGAGTGCGCCTGCTGGCAGCAGGCCACCGCGGGCCACGGCGATAATAATCTCCGGGTCGAAGTCCGAGTCGACAATCTGCTGTGCCAGTTCACGGGAGGCGACGCCGAAGCCTTCCCAGGTCAGAACTTCCTTGACGTCCAGGTTGGATGAGTCTGCATGATAAGCCATGTATTAACTCTAATCCGAAAATCGACTGACGTGCATAATCAACTGTCCGGTTAGACCCGATGCGCTAGCTCGCGACGGTCTCCACAACAGCTTCGTGCACAGCTTCGGCCACGTCATCGGCATCTGGCTGCTTTGCGACGACCGTGGAGGCCGTAACCATGTCAGCCCACTCGACCAGCTTCTTGCGCTCGCGGCCTTCGGCTTCGCCCGCGGCACGCTCGGCGGCGTCGAGTGCGTGCCAGCCCTCCCAGGTGGTGACCTGGAGGCCCTTGTCGGCCAGGAACTCGTCGACGTCGTTATGCGTGGGCTTTGCAGGTGCGGCCAGGCGACCTGCCTCCCAGTCGGCGATGAGGTTGCCGACAGCTTCGTTGGCATCGCCCTTGGTGTTACCGATTAGGCCGACCGGGCCACGGCGAATCCAGCCGGTGGTGTACAGGCCCTGGATGTGGTTGCCGTCGATGTCGTCAAGCACGCGGCCGCCGGCATCTGGGATGGTGTGCGTGCCGGTATCGAACGGTACGCCGGTGACTGCGTCGGAGCGGTAGCCGACTGCGCGGTAGACCGCACCGACCGGCCATTCGGTGAACTTGCCGGTGCCGCGGACGCCACCCTCGCCGTCGAGTTCGGTGCGTTCGGTGCGGATAGCGCTGACGTGCTGTACCCCATCTTCACCGGTCTCGCCGATGATTTCGACCGGGGACTCGAAGAAGTGGATGAAGAGCTTGTGCGGGGCGCCCTTTGGCTCGCGGATGGCGTAGTTTTCCAGAATCGTACAGACCTGATCGGTGATCTTGGACTCGCGACGGGACGTTTCGGAGGCGGCATCGTACTGGATGTCCTCCGGATTCACGACAACCTCAATGGTGTCAGAGTGGTCCAGTTCCTTCAGCTCCAGTGGAGTGAACTTTGCCTGAGCCGGACCGCGACGGCCAAAGACATGGACTTCGCGGGCGGCATTCTTTGCCAGGCCGTCGTAGACGTTGTCGGCGATTTCGGTGACGTGCAGCTCATCGGCAGTCTTGGCGAGAATACGGGCGACGTCGAGGCCCACGTTACCGACGCCGATCACAGCGACCGACTCAGCAGAGAGGTCCCATTCGCGAGCAAACTCCGGGTGGGAGTCGTAGAAACCTACGAACTCACCGGCGCCGTAGTGCTCCGGCAGGTCCGAGCCCGGGATGTTCAGATCACGGTCGCCGGTCGCGCCAGTGGCGAAGATGATGGCGTCGTAGAACTGGCGCAGTTCATCAACGCTGACCTGCTTGCCGACGTCCACGTTGCCCAGTAGTCGAACCTGCGGCTTGTCCAGCACTCGGTGGAGGGACTTAATGATGCCCTTGATGCGCGGGTGGTCTGGCGCAACACCGTAGCGGATGAGGCCGAACGGCACTGGAAGGCGCTCGTAGAGGTCGATGGCGACATCGCGGCCGGACTTCATCAGCGCGTCGGAGGCGTAGATACCGGCCGGACCCGAGCCAACCACGGCTACACGCAGCGGCGTGGTGGAGTTGGCGAGATCGGGCAGTGAGGAAGCGGCCGTGTTCTGGGCTGCAGTCTGGTCGTTGGTCATTGGGTGGAATCCTTTTTCTACGTTTTCTTTGTCGCGATTGCTTATCGTAGACCAATCGGTCTATGCTTGCTGAAACAGAATATAGACAAACTGGTCTACAAAAAGCAAACACAAAACACCGCAAGAATCACTGCTTTGGCTTGAGAGGGTTTTGCTGCGCATCGCTTCTGCTGAATGAGCTCTGAAAGGGGCTCGGCGTGCGGGCATCGTGGCAACGGCAGGCTCTGGTTGGGTAAGCGGGGAAGGGCTTGTCATGGAAAAACTCATAGTCTTCGTGCTAATCGGCCTTGGCGCGCAATTAGTCGACGGCACTCTGGGGATGGCTTTCGGTGTCACCGCTACTTCGCTGTTTATTGTCGCTGGTAGTAGTGCTGCCACTGCGTCGGCGGTGGTCCACGTAGCAGAGGTGGGTACGACACTGGCCTCCGGTATTTCACACTGGCGATTCGGCAATGTCGACTGGCGACGCGCGCTGAGTCTTGGCGTGCCGGGTGCTATCGGTGCCTTTATTGGTGCGACCTTTTTGGCGAATCTCGACGGTGATGCTGCGACGCCTGTGACCTCGACAATCTTGCTTTTCCTCGGTCTGTGGGTGATTATCCGCTTCGCCTTTTTGGCCAGTGTTAAGCGCAAGAAGAAGGCCTGGGGGGCGAAGAAGCTCGCTCCGCTGGGGCTCTTTGGTGGCCTGCTTGATTCCACGGGAGGTGGTGGTTGGGGGCCTGTTACCACCTCAACTTTGCTCGGCGCTGAGGCTGACCAGCCGCGCAAGATTATCGGTACTGTCTCTGCGGCGGAATTTCTCGTTGCCTCGGCGGCTGTACTGGGCTTTTTGCCCAAGCTGCGGGAGGAATTTACCCAGCATGCCGCACCGGTAATTGGTTTGTTGTGCGGTGGTGTGATTGCGGCACCCTTGGCTGCGTACCTGGTGGGGCGCATTAATCCGCGGCTGCTTGGGATTGCGATCGGCGGCGTGTTGGTGGGGCTGAATATTCGCACTCTGTTTTTGTCGCTGGTTTCTGGTGGCGTGCTGGCAACGGTTCTGCTCGTGTGGGCTTTTGTTGTCGTCGCGCTGGTGCTGTGGGCGCGTTCGCACGACACTCTTCCGGGGCTGCGTCAGCGGATCCAACTTGAGCCGACTTCTCAGTCTCCCTCGGCTGATGTGTCTAGTTCTGGATCTCCATCACCCGCTTCGGTTGATGTCGGGGCCGAGGATGCTTCTGAAGGTGTCAAAGTGGGTGCGAAAAACGGTGTCCGCGTGGGCGAAGCGGGGGTCCGCTAGGTATCCGAGCGTGTCCCGGCTTGCACTAGCCAGACTGGTCGGTCTAATGTTGCCTGCAATGCAACGTAGACCAAACGGTCTATAAAGATTAGAAACTAATTCGGTCAACGAGAACAAAACGAAAGTGATTCGGTAGATTCCCCATGAGCTCTCCTACGAAAACCGCCGAGCGTCCAGCTTCCGCAGCGGCTACCCGACGTAAGAAGCGCGCACCGAAGCCACAGGGGCAGTGGCTTATCGACGGCCGCGAGCCACTTAACGACGACGAGCGCATTAAGAAAGAAGATGCTGGCATCGCCGTTAAGCAGCGTGTTATCGACATCTACTCCAAGCAGGGGTTTGACTCCATCCCCGCGGAGGACCTAGCGCCTCGCTTTAAGTGGATTGGCCTCTACACCCAGCGCAAGCAGGGGCTTAGCGGTGAGCACACCGGTGTGAAGACCAACGCCGAGCTGCAGGACAAGTACTTTATGCTCCGCGTCCGCCTCGACGGTGGCCAGACCACCACCGAGGGCATTCGCACCATCGGCGAGATTTCCCGCGACTTCGCCCGCGACACTGCGGACTTCTCCGACCGCCAGAACGTCCAGCTGCACTGGATTCGCGTCGAAGATATGCCGGAGATCTGGGAGCGCCTTGAGCGAGTTGGTCTCGACACCAACTTTGGCTGCGGCGACGTTCCCCGCGTTATTCTAGGCAGCCCGGTTGCCGGTGTTGCGGCCGATGAAATTGTCGACGGCACCAACGCCATCCGCCGCATCAAGGAGGAGTACCTCTCCGGCGACGAGTTCTCCAACCTACCGCGTAAGTTTAAGTCGGCAGTTTCCGGTTCCCCGCGTCTCGATGTCACCCACGAGGTCCAGGACGTTGCCTTCGTCGGTGTCAATCATCCAGAGCACGGCCCCGGTTTCGACGTTTGGGTCGGTGGTGGTCTCTCCACCAACCCGATGCTCGCCCAGCGTCTCGGCGCCTGGATCCCAGAGGACGAGGTTCCCGAGGTATGGGCGGGCGTGTGCCGCATCTTCCGGGACTACGGCTACCGTCGCCTGCGCAATCGTGCGCGTCTGAAGTTCCTCGTTGCCGAATGGGGCGCGGAGAAGTTCCGCCAGGTACTCGAAGACGACTACCTCAACCGCAAGCTTATCGACGGCCCCGCACCCGAACCTTTCGAGGGCGACCGTGACCACATCGGCGTGCACAAGCAGGCCGACGGTCTCAACTACGTCGGTGTTAAGCCCGCTGTTGGCCGTGTTCCGGGCTCTGACCTGGTCAAACTCGCCGACATCGCCGAGCGCCACGGTGTTTCCCGCGTCCGCACCACCGTGATGAAGGAGCTCATTCTCCTCGACGTCACCGACGACCAGGTCGACTCCCTGCTCGCAGAACTCGACGAAATTGGCCTGTCTGCCAAGCCCTCAGCTTTCCGACGGGGCATCCTGGCCTGCACCGGCCTAGAGTTCTGCAAGCTCGCACTTGTCACCACGCGCCAGCGCGCAATTGATTTGGTGGGCGACTTGGAGGAACGCCTCGGTGACCTCGACGTCCCAATCACCATTGCGCTCAATGGCTGCCCGAATGCCTGCGCCCGCACGCAGATTGCCGACATCGGACTCAAGGGGCAGATTGTCACCGACGACGAGGGCAACCGTGTCGAGGGTTTCCAGGTTCACCTCGGTGGTTCGCTGGGGCTCGATGCCAACTTCGGCCGCAAGGTTCGCGGACACAAGGTCACCTCGGCAGAACTGGGTGACTACATCGAGCGCGTCGTCAATCACTTCAAGGAACAGCGCCACGAGGGTGAACAGTTCCGCGAGTGGATTGTCCGCGCTGATGAGGAGGACCTGAAGTGAGTGAATCTCCCAATGGGGTTCGGTCGCAGGGGCCGTCGTCAAGCGAAAAAGACGAGACGCCAGCGCGACTGGGAATCGGTGGCCGAAGCGCACACCCCAATCCGAACCGGGGTGCGGTGATGCATTGCCCTTACTGCGGCGGTGATGATCTGTGGCCCGACCTGGAAACCGATTACGCCTGGCAATGCCGCGAATGCTGCCGGGTATTCACAGTGAAACTGCACGGACATATCGATAGAAAGGTGGCGTCATGAGCACGGGACTGAAAACCGCTGAGGTCATTAAGACTCAGGAGGCGCTCGCGCGTGAAGACGCGCTGGACAACCCGGAAACTGCTCGCCGTCTGATTGAGCTCGCACTGGAGTGGGGCTCCAAGCTGGAGACCGCCACTGCTGGGGAAGTATTGGAATGGGGTGCGGAGCACCTGCACACGCCACTGGCTGTGACCCTGTCGATGCAGGACACAGTGTTGGCGGAACTGGCTGCTCGGCACGCGCCGGAGGCAGATCTGATTTTCCTGGATACCGGTTACCACTTCCCGGAGACCCTCGACGTGGCAGAGCAGGTCGCACAGCGTTACGACAACCGACTGCTGTCGATTGAGCCGAAGCGCACCCGCGCCGAGCAGGACGCCGAAGAGGGCGTTGATCTGTACAAGACCGACCCGACGCGTTGCTGCGCATTGCGGAAGGTCGAGCCGCTGTCTGCCGTGAAGCGCCCCTACGAGGGCTGGGTCACAGGTCTGAAGCGCGTCGACGCGCCGACCCGCGCACACACGCCGGTACTGGAGATCGACAAGACTGGTCGCATCAAGCTCAACCCGTTGGCCACCTGGACAGATGAGGATGTTGCCCAGTACATCGAGGACAACGACCTCATTGTGCATCCGCTGACGCAACAGGGGTTCCCGTCGATTGGCTGCGCGACATGCACCGCGCGAGTGGCAGAGGGCGCGGATCCGCGCTCGGGTCGCTGGGCGGGCTCCGAGAAGACTGAGTGCGGATTGCACCTCTAGTTCGAGCGGCTAGCAGACAGCTACTTGCCGCCAGCCACTAGCCGCCCGCCGATAACCGATATCAGCTAAAACAGAGCAGTTACAACAGCCAACACAGCCCCAACAGAAAGAACCCCCATGACTAGCTCAACCACCGTTTCCGTACAAAACCGCCTCGACCCGCGGCTTGCCGAGCTGGAAGCCGAGGCCATCGACATTATTCGCCAGACCGCCGGTCAGTTCGAGCGTCCGGCACTACTTTTCTCCGGCGGAAAGGATTCCGTCGTCGTGCTCGAGCTGGCCAAGCGCGCCTTCGCACCGGCGGGTATCCCGCTGGAGCTGCTCCACGTCGACACCGGCCACAACTTCCCCGAAGTTATTGAATTCCGCGACAAGATTGCCGCTCAGCCGGGCATCAAGCTGCACGTAGCCAAGGTCCAAGACTGGATCGACAGCGGCGTGCTCACCGAGCGTGCCGACGGCACCCGCAACCCCTTGCAGACCGTGCCGCTGGTGGAGACCATTGCCAACCGCGGTTACGATGCCGTTCTCGGTGGCGCCCGCCGCGATGAGGAGAAGGCCCGCGCAAAGGAGCGCGTGTTCTCCGTCCGCGACTCCTTCGGCGGTTGGGATCCACGCCGTCAGCGCCCTGAGCTGTGGGGCCTCTACAACGGTCGCCACGCCGCCGGAGAGAACGTTCGCGTTTTCCCGATCTCGAACTGGACCGAGGCCGACGTCTGGGCCTATATCGAAGCCCGTGACATCGAACTGCCTCCCATCTACTTCGCCCACGAGCGTGAGGTGTTCAACCGCGGCGGCATGTGGTTGGCACCGGGCGAGTGGGGTGGCCCCCGCGACGGCGAGACCCTCGAGGTTCGCACTGTCCGCTACCGCACTGTCGGTGACATGAGCTGCACCGGCGCTGTCGAATCGACTGCCACCACTATTGCGGAGGTCATGGAGGAACTTCGCACATCCAAGCTCACCGAGCGCGGCGCTACCCGCGCAGATGACAAGTTGTCCGAATCCTCCATGGAAGACCGTAAGAAGGAAGGTTACTTCTGATGAGCCAGCCAAATTCCCCAGCTACCCTGATTTCCGCTGACCGCGCCACTCGCGCTCGTCGCACTCTTCGCCTGTGCACCGCTGGCTCCGTCGACGACGGTAAGTCCACCTTCGTCGGTCGCCTGCTGCACGACACGAAGAATATCCTCGCTGACCAGTACGAGGCCGTCGTCGCCTCCTCACAGGCGCGCGGTCAGGAAAACCCGGACCTGTCGCTGCTGGTCGACGGTCTGCGGGCCGAGCGTGAGCAGGGCATCACCATCGATGTCGCCTACCGCTACTTCGCCACCGACGTCCGCTCCTTCATCCTCGCCGACTGCCCAGGTCACGAGCAGTACACCCGAAACACCGTCACCGGTATGTCCACCGCCGAGGCCGTCGTTTTGCTTATCGACGCGCGCAACGGCGTCGTGACGCAGACCAAGCGTCACGCAACGGTGGCCGGTCTGCTGGGCGTTCGCCACGTGATTTTCGCAGTCAACAAGATTGACCTACTGGACTACAGCGAAGAGGCCTTCCGCGCCATTGAGTCGGATGTGGCAGCACTAGCAGAGCGCCTGGGTCTGCAGAACACCTTCGTTGTTCCAGTGTCGGCTCTGGTCGGCGACAACATTGTCGATTCTTCTGAGCACACTCCGTGGTACGAGGGGCCGACCGTGCTGGAGCTGCTGGAAAACCTCAACATCGGTGCCGACCTGGAAACCGATGCCGAGGCTGACCTGCGCCTGCCCATCGACTATGTCATTCGCGATCACGCCACTGAATACCGTGGTTACGCCGGCCGTATCGCCGCAGGTAGCGTGCGTGTGGGCGATGTTGTCTCCGTAGACGCCAACCGTCAGGCTACGGTCACGAAGATCACCGTGGCAGCTGAGGATGTCACTGAGGCCGTGGCCGGCCAGTCGGTGGCCATCAGCCTGGATGCCGAGTTCGACCTCGCCCGTGGCGACCTCATCAGTGGCACGCGCCCGGAAGACGTGCGCCGTTTCTCCGCCGTGGCCGTCCACCTTGCAGACAAGCCGTTGGCAGTCGGTCGCGTCGTAGAGGTGCGCTATGGTGCCGCACTGGTGCGTGGTCGTATCGCTTCCGTCGATGCGCTCATCGATATCGAAACCGGTGAGCCCACCGGTGTGGCTGATCAGCTTGCAGTCAACGACGTCGCGGAGATCACCGTCGAGGTCGCACAGCCGCTGCCGGTCGATGCCTACCGCGTCGGTGGCCGTGTCGGTGCATTCCTGCTCATCGAGCCGGGCACCGGTGACACCCTCACCGCAGGCCTCGTGCGTGGCGCTGCCCAGTAGAGCCGCCAGGTAGAGAAACCAGAAAGCACAGCTAGCGAGCCTGAGGAGACCATCGATGACCGCACTGATTCTGCTTGCGCACGGTTCTCGGCACTCAGAGACCAAACCGGTGCTCGAAGACGTGGTCGCGCTCGTGCGCGAGAAGATGCCGCTCACCCGCCTGGATGCGCCCTCTCAGATTCGCCTCGCCTGGCTGGACCTCGACGAGCCCTCGCTGGATACCGTATGTGCCGAGCTCGCCGCTGCCGGCGAGACTCAGGCACTGGCTGTACCGCTGCTGTTCACCGATGCGTTCCACTCGCGAGTCGACGTTCCCGAGCAGGTTCGACTCTGCGATCGGCATGGTGTTGACATCACAGTGGCTGAAGGTCTCGGGCTTGGCGACGGCACGAAGCGCGCCGTCGTAAAGCGAATCATCGAAGCGGCGGAGAATGCATCTTTTTCCTGGCCGGTCGATGCGCTGGTGATGGGGGTCGGCTCCTCTGATGAGGATGCCAATGCGGCGGTGCACCAGTTTGCGGAAAATCTTGGCGGGATGCTGCCGGGACATGTGAGTGCGGCATTCGTGGTCGGGCCTGAGAAAATCAAGGGAGCCGATGCTGTGGCCGCGGCACAGGAGCGTGCGGCCAAGCGCGGTCGCGGACTCGTAGTGGTGCCGCTGTTTACCGCGCCGGGCCTATTGTGGGATCGAGTCATCGAGGCGGGCGCTGCCGACGGTGCTGGTCAGGTGGCTTTTGGTGAGCCATTGGCCGAGCTGTTGGCGCCGATTGTGTGCTGCCGCTGGGACTCGCGCGCCGCGTACACGGACGTGAAGGTAGTGGCGTAGCCGACGCTTTTTATCCGTCCTAGTTACTCGCCGTTACTCGCCCTTGGAGTGGGTGACCATCTCATCCCACTCGACATACTTCTTGCGTTCGCGGCCCTCGGCCTCGCCAGCGGCGCGTTCCGCAGCATCGAGCTTGTGCCAGCCCTCCCAGTCCAGGTAGTCGATGCCTTTGGACTCCAGCAGCTCGTTGATAGCGGACAACTCCGGCTTCGACGGGTTGAATTTCTTGCCCTCTGCGGCATCGGCCAGCAGATTGGCCACGGCCTCGTTGGCATCGCCCTTGGTATTACCAATCAGGCCGACCGGTCCGCGGCGAACCCAACCGGTGGTGTAGAGGCCAGTGATGGCCTCGGCTGCTTCATCCTCGGTGTTGTCGGATTCGATGACTCGACCACCGACGTTGGAAATGACATTCTTCACGTTGTCGAACGGGATACCCGGCAGCGCATCAGAGCGGTAGCCCACGGCGGAGTAGACAGCGCCGACCTTCCAGTCGGTGGTCTCTCCGGTCGGCCGCAGCCCGCCAGCACCGTCGTATTCCATGCGCTGAGTGCGCAAGCCTGTCACATGCTGCTGGCCGTCGGTACCCTCCTCGCTGAGGATTTCCACTGGCGACTCGAAGAAGTGAATGTAGAGCTTGTGCGGTGCGTTCTTCGGCTCACGGATGGCGTAGTTCTCCAGGATGGTGCAGACCTGGTCGGTAATCTTGGAGTTGCGACGCATAATCTCGGATGCGGAGTCGTAATCAATATCGCGCGGATCGACAACGACCTCGACGTTCGGTGAGTAGTCGAGCTCCTTGAGCTCCAGCGGGGTGAACTTGGCCTGTGCCGGGCCGCGGCGGCCGAAGACGTGGACTTCCTTGGCCTTATTTGTCTTCAGAACCTCGTAGACATTGTCCGGGATTTCTGTGACGTGCAGTTCCTCACCGGTCTTCGCCAGGATTCGGGAGACATCCAGCGCGACGTTGCCGACTCCGACGACGGCCACGGACTCCGCCGAGAGATCCCAGGTGCGCTCAAAGAGTGGATTGCCGTCGTAGAAGCCCACGAATTCACCAGCACCAAAGTGCTCCGGCAGATCCGCACCCGGCGTTGGCAGCGCGCGGTCGCCGACGGCACCGGTGGCGAAGATGACGGCGTCGTAATGCTCCTTTAATTCGTCGAGCGTGATGTCCTTGCCGAACTCAACGTTGGAAAACAGGCGCAGCTCCGGCTTTTCCATCACACGGTGTAAGGCCATAATGATGCCCTTGATACGTGGGTGGTCGGGGGCGACGCCGTAGCGGATTAGACCGAATGGAGCCGGCATCTTTTCAAACAGATCGACTTCCACGTCAGTACTGGATTTCATCAGTGCATCGGAAGCATAAACACCGGCCGGGCCAGAGCCAATTACGGCAACGCGGAGCGGGCGATTCATGAAGTGTGTCCTTCTTTCTCTAATGCTTTACGACGGTCACGAGGCCGCGGCATAAGTAGCTGCCAGCGGTGACCTCGTGGGGAAAGGAGTTATTGGTGAGCTATCGGTTTATTCGACATTCCCAATGGTAGCGCCCCCAATCGTAGCGATAACTTACGAAAAATCGAGAGGTGAGCATCACATCATCGGTGAGATGCTTTTGAAGGCATACAAAACTAAATGTGACCTTAGTCACGTCTAATGTGGGAATTTGGGCTAGTTCACTAGAAAAACCGCATAAAAGCCGCGATTATGCGGGAAAATTGTTGGAATCTGTGGGGAAAAGTGTGGCTACCAGGGGTAACCAAAGAGGTTTGAGTCCGCCGTGAGATGTAAGGTGACTCACAATAAGATGAAAATAATGATTTGGGACTCAGCGGGATTAGATTCAGCAGGATTAGAAGCTCAGCATGGTCTTGAGCCTCCGGCAGTCCAACGGCTCGAGCCAAGTCAACGTTTAAATAAGTCAACGATTAAGCGCAGTGCGAGAAAGGAACGTCGGTGAGCGATAAGAACGCCCAAGCGTCCACCAACAACTCCGCAGTCCTGATTACTTCAGTGGACCGCGCAGACAATCTGCAAGATGTCATTACGGCATTGTCTGAGGCACTGGGTGGGGCACGTTGCCTCCACACTGTCGGTGGGGCGCACGGCGCCACCGTGGATCAGGTTGTTGTGGATCCGGAATCCGCGCTTGACACCATCGTCAGTGCTGTTGAGGCTGATCGCGCTGCTAACGAGGGGGCGGCTGTTCTGACCGGCTCCGGCAACCTCGATTTTGACTTCCGCATTGCCACCGTCGCCGGCGCCGGTGTCATCGTTGTCGCTGGTGGCGAGGGCTGCCACACAGAGGCCGCAAAGGCTCGCGTTCGTTTGGCTCTCAGCAGTGCAGCTCAGCGTCACAGCGAGGTACTCGCAGTTGTCCTTACAGGGGAGGAGGCAGCTGAGGCTGCTAAGACTCTCGAGCTCGACGTTCCCGTTGTTGCCGTTGACGATGCTGAGGGGCTGCGCAAGGTCGTAAGCCGCGAGGTCACCGCAGTGATGACTCCACAGCGTTTCCAGTGGTGGCTATTGCAGCGCGCCAAGGCTGATAAACGCCACATTGTGCTGCCAGAGGGGGACGATGACCGCATTCTTGAAGCCGCTGATTACCTCCTGCGCGAGGACATCTGTGAGCTCACTATCCTCGGCGACCCGGATGCGATGAAGGCACGCGCCGCCGAACTGGGTTTTGACATCGACGCTGCCCATCTCTGGAACCCGCAGACCTCCGAATATGTTGAGCAGTTCGCGGAACAGTTCGCAGAGATGCGCAAGGCCAAGGGGGTCACGCTGGAGCAGGCCCGTGAGACGATGCAGGACATCTCCTACTTTGCGACGATGATGATTCACAACGGGCTTGTCGACGGCATGGTTTCCGGTGCAGCCCACACGACTGCTCACACCATCCGTCCATCCCTGCAGATTATTAAGACCAAGCCGTCGGCATCCACGGTGTCGTCGCTATTCCTCATGGTTATGGATAACTCGCTGTGGGGTTTTGCGGACTGCGCGGTGCTGCCGAAGCCGGCTCCGGAGCAGCTGGGTGAAATCGCGGTAGTATCCGCTGAAACTGCAGCTTCCTTCGGTATCGATGCTCGTGTCGCCATGCTGAGCTACTCCACTGGTGCGTCCGGCACCGGTGAGGATGTTGACCGTGTGAAGGCTGGTCTGGCCAAGGCCAAGGAGCTGTCTCCTGACCTCGCTGTCGACGGTCCACTGCAATTCGATGCCGCTATTGACCCGTCTGTGGCAGCGAAGAAGATGCCGGATTCCTCCGTTGCGGGTAAGGCAACTGTTTTCGTGTTCCCGGATTTGGACGCCGGTAACATCGGTTACAAGATTGCCCAGCGCTGTGGTGGTGCATTGGCAATCGGCCCGATTCTGCAGGGCTTGAACAAGCCGGTCAACGACCTTTCCCGTGGCGCCACGGTGCCGGACATCATCAACACGGTTGCAATTACCGCTATTCAGGCTGGAGGAAACTAATTATTATGTCCCGTCACGTACTTGTTTTGAACTCCGGTTCCTCCTCTATCAAGTTTCAGCTGGTAGATCCGGAGAAGGACTCAACGCAGCCGCCGTATGTCTCCGGTCTGGTGGAGCGCATTGGTGAAGAAGACGGCATTATTAATCTGAAGTTCTCCGGACAGAAGATTGAAATCACTGAGCCGATCGCTGACCACGCCAGTGGTCTTGACCGCGCGTTCGAGCTGATGGATGAGCACGGTGTTGGTCCGGAGTCGGTGGATATTGCGGCCGTCGGTCACCGCGTCGTTCACGGTGGTCGCCTGTTCTCTGGACCGGAGCTGATTACCGACGAAATCGTCGGCATGATCCGCGACCTTATTCCGCTGGCGCCGCTGCACAACCCGGCCAATATCGTAGGCATCGAGGAGTCTCGCAAGCTGCTTTCGGACGTGCCTCACGTCGCCGTCTTCGACACTGGTTTCTTCCACACCATGCCGCCAGCTGCTGCTCTGTACCCGCTCAACGCAGAGGTCGCATCGAAGTTTGATATCCGTCGTTACGGCTTCCACGGCACCTCGCATGAGTTTGTTTCCAAGCAGGTGCCGGACCTTCTGAATAAGCCGGCAGAGGAAATCAACCAGATTACGCTGCACCTGGGTAATGGTGCGTCGTGTGCGGCTATCCGAGGTGGCCAGGCGGTGGATACCTCGATGGGGCTGACCCCGCTGGCTGGTCTGATGATGGGCACTCGTACCGGTGACATTGACCCGGGCGTCATCTTCCACCTCTACCGCAACGGCATGAGCATCGACGAGATCGACAATCTGTGCAACCGCCAGTCCGGTCTGAAGGGTGTCTCTGGTGTCAATGACTTCCGGGTTCTGCAGGAGCGCATGGATGACCACGACCCGGATGCTTGGGCTGCATACCAGATGTATGTCCACCAGCTGCGCCGCTACATTGGTTCTTACATGCTGATTCTCGGCCGCCTCGATGCCATCACCTTCACCGCAGGTGTCGGTGAGAACCATGTCGGTATTCGCCGTGATTCGATGGCTGAGCTTGAGAACTTCGGTATCAAGATTGATGACGAGCTCAACTCCCAGCCGAATGACGGCCCGCGTCTGATTTCGGCGGAGGACTCGAAGGTCAAGGTCTTCGTGGTACCGACCAATGAGGAACTGGCCATTGCTCGCTACGCAATGAGCTTCGTGGAGTAGGTTTTGAGGCAGGGGCACTGACGAGTAGGCAGGGGCTCCTGTAACCCTCCGTAATCGACGGCTGCTAGATGCCCCATCTGTTGAATCGGCAGCTGTAACTCAACAAAAATGAGCTCGCTCCCACTGCCTTCCAAACTGGAAGAACCTAGTGGGGCGAGCTCATTTTTCACCGCCGGGGCGACTGCGCCTATGCCTCAACAGGCTCAGTCACCCGGTCATCGTTTCAACGCATCAGCGCAGCTAACTACCAGATGTAGACGCCGTCGCCGACCTGCAGGGTATCGAAGTACTTCACAGCATCATCGTGGTTCAGGTGGATGCAGCCGTGGGACATCTGATTAACAGAGCCCTCGTGGAAAGCTTCGCCGTCGTTGGTGAAGTACACCGAGAACGGCATCGGACCGTTGTAAGGACGGGACCACTCATCGCGGACCTTGCGGGTAACGCTCAGGTGGCCGCGGGTGGTTTCGTAACCCGGCATACCGGAGGACATTGGCACCGGACCGTAGGTGATGTTGCCATTTTCCTGCAGCCAGGTCTTCTGGTTAGCCAGGTCAACGCATGCGCGGGCGCTCGGCGGGCACGGGTTGTTTGGCTCTGGGCGTGGTTCAGGGCGTGGCTTCTGCTCTGGCTGTGGAGCAGGGGCAGGCGCCGGCTCAGGCTGCGACGGCTCGTCCTGGCCCCCCAGCAAACCGAAAATCTCGTTGACGACGCGGGTGGCTTCGGCCTTCTGTGCAGCTGGCAACGGCAGGCTGTCGATGGCGTTCAGCAGCTGAGTTTTGACCTTGTCCGCCACCTGCTTGTTGTTTTCAGCGAACTTGAAGTTTTCATTAATCAGAGCGACGACCGAATCCGGCAGCTTCACCGAAGAGGAATCCAGTACCTCAGAGAGCTCAGGGGCAAGGTCGCCCGAATTCAGAGTCGAGATCTCCGGCAGCTTGAGGTCCCGAACACTCTGGCTAAGCGACTGCAGGTCTGGAGAAACCGGCAGGGCAACGGCAGTGCCGGCCCCAATACCAAAGGCGGTGGTGAGGGCTGCAGCGCTGATAATTACGCGCTTAGCGCTGCGGAGAGAGGATTTCGAAGAGGCAAACATAGAGGATATCTTAAACCACGAAAGGCAATTCTCTCTTTATTCACCAATTCTGGGGTGGCGCTCAGGCCCACAACAGCATGTTTGACCAGGTTCGGTAAGGAGCTGTTAGAGAGCTAACGCCAAGTCCGTGGCCGAATGAGATTTGCGATATCCACCAAGTTGTAGCGGTGTCGCGGAAACTGCGAAGAGCGTGCCAGCATCCGTAAGTCTTTTTCCAATCCTTCACGCAGGCCGGCCACGGTAAAGGGCGCATCGAAAAGACCATTGGAGCTAGCTGCATGGTCGAGGTTCGAGCTGCGCAACCAGTTCAGCGCGGACGCCATCACGGCGATGCGCAGCTGTGGCATGCGCGGTTCATTCGTCGGCAGCTCCACCAGACGACGCGCAGCACGGCGAATTCTCGATTCAGTTAACTCGGAGGGCATCCCTGAGGTGAGCATCAGAATCGTCGTCAAACGTGCCATGCGATGGTGACGGGAGTTACCGGGTACGCGGTCAAGCTGGGAGATAGCCATTTCGTGTTGGCGCTCAGAGGCCAGCTGACGAGCTAGCCCGAAGGCGGAGGATACCGTCGTCGGGTTGGCCGCCCACACGACGGCGTAGAGACGCAGGGTGTTGAAACGAATCGTCTGAGGCGACAGGGACTCGCTGGCCCAGGCGGGGGAGAAGATCTCGGGCGTATCGGCAGCGACATTATCCAGCGCGCTGCTCAAGTTCGCGGCGGCGCGGGCGACAGCGGGCTCGAGGAGAGATGCGTTGGCGATGCCCAAGCGCTGTTGAATCAACTCGAGAGTCGCTGCCAGCGCCAACTTCGGGGCGGGCTCGCCGGGCAGCATCGTCAGCACGTGGTGGAACGAGGCGAGGGCATCGTTGAATTGGTCGAGAAGCAAATAAGTCACGCCCTCGTACCAGTGGTAACGCCAATCGCGCTGCAAACGTTCAGAGACATCGCGGAGGCTGTCGCGGGCCTCATCAATTAATCCGAGGTCCAGTTTCGCACGCACGATGCCCAGTGGAATTTCCACGGAAGAGCCATACTCGGGTTCGGACAGCGCATTGGTCAGTGTTTCGATAAGTTCGTTGGGCTCTGTAAACGACGAGGCACTCAAGATGCGCGCACCCGGATCTGTCGGGTTAATCAGTGGTACAGGCAGCGCGAAGGTCACTTCTTGCGGAGTGATTTCCACGCCGCGGGTGATGCCGTCGACAAGCTGATCGGTGCGGAACACCAGGTGCTTGGTGCCGTACGTGGAACGCTGCGGCGAGAAATTCGACACCGCCTGCGGGAATTGCACGCCGTCGCGCACCGCCAGAATCTCGCGCAATACGCCGATGAGCTGCACACTCATCTCTTCGGCAGAACCGAAGCGAGCCTCCGGGTTCTCGTGGCAAGCGCGTAGTAGGAAGCGGTAGAGCGAGTAAAAACGGCGGAATAGAGGCTCTTCGACAGGTGAGGGTAGCTCCGGGTCGTAGACGCCGTTGGTCGCCGGCAACTTCAGAATCAGGGAGGCCAGCGTGCGGCCGACTGTGTAGATATCGCTGGCAATCGTCGGTCCCGTCGTGGCAATCTCCGGCGCCTGGAAACCGGGCGTGCCGTAGATATGGCCGTAGGCGCCGATGCCGGTGACCGCGCCAACGTCGATAAGCGTGACGTGGTCTTCGCTGAGCAGCACGTTGTCCGGCTTCAAATCGTTGTAGACAACGCCGCGCGAGTGCAGGTAATCCAGCGCGGGGAGCAGCTCCAGGATGTAGCCAATTGCCAGGTCACAGGGCATGACGCCGTCTGGGTAGCTCCGTCGCTGTTTGCGTAACGACGGGCCGCCGACGTACTCCATCACAATGAAGCCGGTGGCGCTGTTGGCGTCCGTCTCATCGATGAAGTTGATGATTTTCACAATTCCCGGATGCGAGATTTCCGCGAGGAACTCGCGTTCTGCCTGGACTACGGCGAAATCCTTCTCATTTTTCGCTGCCATCATGCCCTTGAGCACGACCCAGCGATCCGAGACATTGTGGTCAATCGCCAGATAAATCCAGCCGAGACCGCCGTGGGCAATCGGGCCCACAATTTCGTACTGATCCGCCACGATATCGCCGGCTTTCAGGCTCGGCGCCGGCTTATTCGTCGCGTGAATCTTCTCATCACTCATTACTGCATCGCGCGGATCCTGCGTTGTGATGTACGGCAGGTGCACCATGCCGTCGGCGACGGTGCGTCCACGGTGCGCAGTCGATCGCTTCCGGCGAAAGTCCTCCAACGCTTTCCGGTGCGAGGCCATCGACGGATCTGGTGCCTGGGTGCCGGGTTGGGTCGTCACGCTTGACGACGAGCCTCCGCGCCCCAACAATTCGGCGATATCGAACTCTTCGTCATCGTCATCATCGTCCGCAAAAGGGTCGAAGGCGACAGCGGCAGTGCCGGGCTCTTGTTCGTCGTCTTCATCGGCGAATGGGTCGAAGGCGACGGCCTGAGTGGCAGCTGCCTCTGCCTCTGCGTGAGCATCCTCCTGGGGCTCCGGCGTGTACTGGGGATGCTGGGCTTGCTCGGATTGCTGGGCTTGTTCGGAGAACTGGTTTTCGTCGCTCATCGGTTATCCACCTCGCCTTCTGGAGCAGCTTCCGGTGTGGGGGAGATTCCAAGTATGTCTTCATCGTCGCCGTACTGTGGCGATGGCTGTGTACCGCTTGGCAGGAAGGGGCCGAACCAAGTGTCGTAGAGGGACTGCCAGGTGCCATCGCTGGCCATACGCTCCAGGGTCGCGTTGATTTGGCGAACTAGGCCTGGGTTCCCCTTGGATACACCGGCCGCGTAGCTTTCCTCGTTCAAGCCCCGCTGGACAATGGCGGTAGCCGGATCTTGGTCGTTGATACCAGCGAGGATGGTGTCATCGGCAACGACAATCTCTGCCTGGCTGTTTTGAAGTGAAATGAGGCAGTCCGACCAGTTACCGACCAACAGCAGCGTATTGTTCGGCGAGAGCCGTCGAATCAAATCCTCGGTAGTGGATCCCCGGGAAACGCAGATGCGACCGTCCTCGACGTCCTCGGGGGAAGCATCGCCACCCGGCGAAGAGACTAGAACTCCAGCTCGTGCTGTCAAATACGGTGTGGAGAACAGCACCCTTTCGCGCCGGGCATCGGTGACCGTCATAGTGCGCAAAACGACATCGACAGTGCCGTCTTCGAGTGCGGCAGTGCGTTCGTTGCTGTCGACGAACCGAAACTCGACAGCATCGGGATTGTCAAAGATGTCCCGGGCAATCTCTTGTGCCAGGGATACTTCAAACCCCGAGAGCTCTCCGCTGCTGAAGTCGCGGAAGCTGAGCAGGTTCAATGATTGGTCAACACCAACGATGATGCGGCCGCGCTGGTAAATCTCCGGGATTCGCTCTTCCGGTGTTTGGTCATCGGGGGCGAGTGTGGACAGATCTGGGGTGTTGGCTTCTGCCGCAGGCTTCCTCGAGGAGGCTTTGTCGTAGAACGCGCCCGGTGGCAGGGGAAAGTCACCGGTGGCCTCCAGGATTGTGCGCGAGTAGGGATCGTCGGCAAGCGAATCGGTCGCGCAGGCACTGACGGTGAGGCCCGCGACGGTGAGTGCACCAAGGATGGCTCTGCGCCGCCAGCCGGCGAGACCGCGGAGCGATGGGGAGAACGGAACGATCATAGGTACTCCAGAAGCCGGTGTCGGAAGCCGAAAACAACCAGAACTGCCGCGATGACGGTCAGTGTAACCGTGGCGAGGGACAGTGCCGCGATAGCGCGACGGGATTGGTCGAGGTTCTCACGGGCGGTCAGGCGGGACTCGGCGATGGAATTCTGTAGCGACTCATCGACCTGGTTGAACGCAGCCGCCGACGAGCTGGCATTATCCACATCGGTCGCGATGCGAACCGCACCGGCGTAGTCGCCTGAACTCAAGTGCTCCATCATCAGGTTGTGACCGGACTCCCAGCTGTAGATACCGTGGATGGCGGCTCTGACATCGTCGTCCGGCGCATTGGCGTCCACTCTTTCCAGCTCGCCGACCAGGGTGCGCACCGACTGCGAGAAGGACTCCGCATCCGCGGGCTGACGGCGCACTAAGCCGAGGGTTTCGCTGGCGCGTAGCTGCTGGGCATCAATGCGTACTTGGGTTAGGGCATGAACATCCGGGCGCTGCTCTCCGAAGAGAGAGTTGGACTGCCACGGCTGAGTGGTGGCAATTCCCACACCGACAAGTGCGATGGCCATCAGCATGGTTGCACCAAACAGGCCGACGTTGAATAGTCGACCGGTGCGGCGAGTCAGCCACCACTGTGTGATTAGCAGCATCAAAATTGCCGCTGCCAGGCCCGACATCGGGAAAAGAGGTGGCTTCGATAGTTGGCGCTGCTCATCATTAGTGGTGGTACTGGTGCGTTCGTAGAGCGATTTTGCAGCTGGCAGAATCTGGACCTGCATCAAGTTTGAGGCAGAGGCGAGGTACGCGACACTGACGGGATTGCCCTGGCGCGCATTCGCGCGAGCTGTCTCGACCATGCCGGTGTAGACCGGCAACAGCCGCTGTACAGTCGCGATATTCTTCATCTCTGGGGCATCGACGTTTTCAATGCCCGTAGCTGCGCGGGTAGCGGACATGGATGCTTGTGCGATGACATCGTCGAAGTTGCTGACCAAGTCCTGGCTGCTGTTGAGTGTGCCGCGGGAAAAGGCGGTGTTGGCCGACGCATCGGCAATCGTCAGCGAGGCATAGAGATTCTGCGAGGCATTGGCCATCGGCTCGCTCAGCTGCGAAATTCGGGTGAGCTGCTGCTGGCGTTGCGAGGTTGTTTGCCACATGGATAGGCCGGCGGCCAGAATAGCGACGATGAGGATGAGGGCGACTGTGGTCAATCGGCCCGGTGACGTCATCAAAAATGACGCTGACCGGCGCACATACGTGGCCGACGGGCCGAGCTTGTCGTAGAGACGCTCACCGAGAAAACGTGTCAATCTCCGGTTGCGCGGGCCAATTTCCAGGGCATCCACACGCAGGTCGGTATCACGCGGAGAGTCTGTTAGGACTGTTGGGGTTGTGGCCGTTGCTGGGGCATTAGCCGAGGACTCTGTAGTTTCCAGAGCAGTTGATGGTGCCGCACTCTCGGTAGCCGGGGTGGTGTCGGGAGTATCTTTCGATTCCTTTGCCGCCTGAGCCGCAGTGTGTGTGTCTAAGCTTTCGCCACCAGGAGTGGTGCGACCGCTGAAACGAGTTCGGCGTGGAGCACGATTCTTGCGGTGGAATGGGTTTCGGTTTTTGTCGTGGGCACGGGAATGAGGCGCACTTGAAGTGGTTTCACCCATGTGCACGTGTCCTTCCGACGTGACCGAAGTCGCCCGCGACGATCTCTCCGCTCAGAGCAACGTTAGTTCCTTGCAAATCTTAGTCGCTCGGGCTTGTGACGGAAAACACAAGGGTATCTGGCGTAGGGTGGAGACATGCTTCAGGATGGAAATGGTTGGGCAGCCGGCCCCAACGGTACGCGCTGCTGGGGACGCTTCGGAGCTGCAGGGCTGCTGATTGTGAGCCCTCAGCGCACTGTGCTTATGCAGTATCGAGCTGACTGGACATCGTTCCCCCTAACGTGGGGTGTTCCTGGTGGGGCTTGTGATTCTCATGAGGCTCCTGAGGCGACCGCGCTGCGTGAAACGGCTGAGGAAACTGGGCTGCTGGAGCATCAGCTTCGCATCCTCGACACGCAGGTCACCACCGGTCCCTTCCCAGCCGATCCGAATCGCCCCGAGCTCGCCGGCGGCTGGAAATACCACACGGTCTACGCACTAGCTGCCGAAGAGCTGGAGACGAATCCGAACGAGGAGTCCCTAGAGTTGCGCTGGGTTCCGCTTGACGACGTCGACAGCCTCGATCTGCTGCCGCCTTTTGTGGAATCGTGGCCCCGGGTGCGCGCGCACCTCGAGAAACTGCTGGAGGCCCTTGACTAGGTGTCGGCTTCGCACCTACCGGCGCTCTCTGCGTCGACTACTTGGAGTCGGCAACTGCTGCCGCGCCAGCGGCCAGCGCGGTGACGGTCAGGACAGACGGCCATGCGCCAATCTTCTTAGCCAGCGGGTGTGAGAGGCCGAAAGCGCCGAGGTAGGCGGCTACTAGGCCGGCGGCACCCAGGGCGCCGGTCTTTGCATTCCAGGTGCGTGCTGCGTATGCGCCGGCGGCACCCAAGATGACGCCACCGAGCGGACGAATGCCTGTTTCGCGAGCGGTGAGCCAGCCGCCGATGAGGCCAGTGGCCACGAGCGGAGCGGTCTTTACGTCTTTTGCCTTCTTCAAAGTAATAGCCATAAGCATCATCGTACCTAGTAAGAAGGGCTTGGCGGCGCGCTTTTAGAACGGCTCCTGGCGGCGCTGGTGCTCCTCAACATAGCTTTCCGAGTGCTCCGCCAGCTTTAGTAGCGAGGGCAGTGCCTTAATTAGCGCACGAACGTCCTTTTGCGACATTGTCCGCACAATTTCGTACACCAGCGCACCCCAGTGGTCGA
This sequence comes from Corynebacterium sp. HMSC055G02, assembly GCF_001809065.1. Taxonomy (NCBI): domain Bacteria; kingdom Bacillati; phylum Actinomycetota; class Actinomycetes; order Mycobacteriales; family Corynebacteriaceae; genus Corynebacterium; species Corynebacterium sp. HMSC055G02. The sequence goes on from NZ_KV795659.1 coordinate 208,996, forward strand.
TAAGTTGCTCCAGCAGCGTTTCGCCATCGCTGGAGACATAGAGGTTCTGCGCACGGCGATCCTTTGCGTTGTTCTCGCGTTCAATCAGTCCGTTGTCGAGTAGACGGCGAACTGTTGCCGAAACGTTGGACGGGCGTAGGAAACGCAGGCGTGCAATGTCGGATACGCCGCAGCCCGGGTGGGTTGAAATAAAGTGCAGTACTTCCATTTCCGACTGGGAAATGTCCATCCTGGCATTCGGGCGCTCACCGAGGCGGCGAGTCGATGCAAGGAAGTCATACAGGCCGATGGAAATCTTCTGCACGCTTTCGCGCAGGGATTCATCGGACTCAGTCGAGTCATCCGCGGTGGGGAAGCCGCTCGCTGGCTCCGGGGTAGTGGTGCGCTGAGGGGAGCGTGCAGAAGTCATGATCTTCCTTCCCGACGTAATGAATTGATGTTCTGAATAAACACCTTATATCGTCGAAATAACTTTCTGTGGTGAAAATTTGTAGATTGAACAAAAAGTTAGACTCATAAGTGTTGTGCGGGTGCTTTATCACCCATTTCTGCCCCTGATTTTAGGGGCTGGCAGCAAAGACTCCGCTTTACGACGGCCCCAGCGACACCCCCTAGTAGGAACTAGGCCTACGCGCTTTTCCGCCCGTTTATCTACACTTCGTAATCCACAATCACCGGAGCATGGTCGGATGCGCCTTTGCCCTGACGCTCTTCGATGTCGATGAATCCGGCGGACGCCTTTGCCGCGAGGTCGGGGGAGGCGAGCTGGAAGTCGATGCGCATGCCCTCATCCTTGAAAAAGCGGCCAGCCTTGTAATCCCAGTAGGTCCACTGGTTTGGGGTGAATTGGCGAGTTACTTCCTTCATGCCCGCCTGCTCCAGCGCATAGAAAGCTGCGCGTTCAGGCGGTGTGACGTGTGTTTTCCCTGCGAAGGCTGCCATTGACCAGACATCGCCGTCGGTCGGGGCAATGTTGAAGTCGCCGCCCATCATGAAGGTGGCCTCCGGGTCGTCGTCAAGCGTGGCGATGATGTGCTGACGGAGCCGCTCCAGAAATTCGAGCTTGTACTCGAAGTGCGGGTCGGTGATGTCGCGGCCGTTCGGGATGTAGAGGCTATGGACGCGCACGCCACCGCAGGTAGCGGCGATATGGCGGGCCTCCAATGCGGGAGTTGCGTCGGGGTCCTTGTTGAAACCGGGCTGACCGGGGAACTCTGCCTGGATGTCCTCAAGGCCGACGCGGGAGATGATGGCAACGCCATTCCACTGATTCAGGCCGTGGTGGGCGACTTGGTATCCCAGCTCTTCAAAAGCAGCGGTGGGGAATTGGTCGTCCTTGCACTTGGTTTCCTGGACGGCCAGGACATCAATGTCATTCCGGCGCAGCATTTCCACCATTCGGTCGAGGCGAGTTCGAGCCGAATTGACGTTCCAGACACAGATTCGCATATCAACGATTGTAAAAGGGGAACGAAACGGCGGCCTCATGCGTTGAACAAAGCAGTGACAAAATAGGCGGACAAAAACGGATAAGGTGGGCGGAAGTCCGGTAGGAAAGGGAGTTTCGAGGTTGGCTAACTGGGACGATCGCCGTTACGGCGGCGAGTACAGTCCGACGGATTACCTGGGTAGTAGTGGCAGGAACGCTTATCGGGAACACGACGCATATGCGGCGTACGATGCGGCAATGCCGTATCAGGAAGTGCCATATCCGGTAGCAAACATTCCGGTCGGCTATGAAAGCGGGTACCCCGCTAGCTATGGGGTGTCTTCCTTCGGTGAGCTCAGTGCTAATCCCAAAGTCGCGCCGCTGACCGCTCAAATGGCAGTACACCTGGGCTTTGACCCCAATCTGGCCAATGGCTCAGTGGCACGTCGTGGTGGTGCGCTGTTGGTGGATTCTGTCATCTACACTGCATTGATTGCCTCCATTGCAGTTCTCACTAGCATCGTGGGGACATCGGACAGCGGCGTAATGGTGATGCTGATCAGCCTCTTCCTCGGTCCCGGTGGTTTTTACCTCTACCGCGTGGCGGGGGACTCCATCTTCGACGGGTCGCCGGGTAAACACGCCATGGGCATGAAAATCGAAGGTGCACACGGGATGCCAGTCTCAGCCCGCGATGGTTTTGTGCGCAATGCCTGGATTCTGCCGTCGATGATTCCGGTCGCCGGTTGGTTTGTCTCTGCGGGCCTGGCTGGCTGGATTGCGATGGGTGCGTCCCGCGATCCGCTGGGGAGAGGTCGTCATGAACTCTCGGTCCACACCCGTGTGGTGGAAAAGCCGGAGACGCGCGAGCTGCCGCGCGGGCAGCGCCGCATGGACAATCGCATGGGTAGCAAAGAGCAGCAGGGCAAGCAGCTGAAGCGGATTAAAAGGGTTAAGCGCGGGAAGTAGGGCGATCAGGGCGAGCAGCGCAGGGCCGAAACGTAACCCCCGGCCCCTAAGCCCCTGTCAGCTCCGCGTAGCGGTGCCGGTGGTGCTCGGTAAAACCGAGTGTCCGGTATAGCGCAATGCCAGGCTCATTTGAGCCCAATACCTGCAGATATGCAGAATCTGCCCCGTGTTGTGCGCCCCAGTGCATCATGTGAATTCCCAGTAGGGTGCCAAGTCCTCGGCGGCGCATATCGGCTGCGACTTCCACAGCGGAGAACCCGAGCCACACACGGCCGTCGTCCGATTCGGTCAGCGTGCCGCGCGTAATGGCTACCGTGCGTATGCCTTCAGGCGCATTGTTGGCAGGCACTTGCAGGCGTCCGAAGCACATGCGGCCATCAATTTCATTGCGCAGAAGCTGTAGTGCATGCTCGGACAGCGTGGTACCGCGGAAATGGTAGAGCCCCAGCCAGTCGTCGTCAGGTTGATCAGCGATATCCACCTGCACGTCTGCAAGCTCGACGCTGTGCTCATCGAGCACCTGTTCGGCGCTGTGCTCATCAAGCACCTGTACGGCGCTGTGCGATTCAGCTGCCAATTCAGCAGGCGGCAAATCCCCATCGAGTGAGCGCGTCATAACCACAATGTCCGGCCCGACCGTCCACTCCGGCCCCGCGACCAGCGCCTGTGCAGGTTTGGCGATTCTATCCGGAATCGCAATCCGCACCGGCAAATCGTGGGAATCGTAAAACGACTTAATCTTCTCCAACGGCACCGGCTGAGTGCTGGCTCCGGGTTCGAGCGGCAGCGCGGAGTTGGAACGCTCCGTAATGCCATCGCCGGCTCGCAGCAGCCAGCCCGACTCCACCACATGCGCGATACCCGGGAAGGCCTTCGCTGTCGCAGTTTCCACGGCGCGAATATCCGAATTGCGCACCGGATGATCCGGCAGGGCCTTCACAATCAAAATGTGCTTATCGCTAAAGTCCACCGCTGCCACGGATTCGTCGGCACGCACGCCAGCACGAACCTGCGGACGCACGACGAACGGATCCATGCTGAGCACATGCCCAATGACGTCCGTAGTCTTCTTGCCGCTGGCCAATGCTTCTTCATCGGTCAGCGCGCGCCGCACAATGACACGACGTCCCACCGCCACTTCACCGACGCCCCAGCGGGAAATCGGTAGCTTCTGTGCTGCATTTTCGCTTGCCGACGACTCCAATTGCCTATCCGCCACGATCTAATCCTCGTGGCCGAACGGATCCGGATCCACGCCCGGCATCCAGGTCAGGCCGCCCTCGGTCCAACCGGCGCGCTTGATTTCCTTCTTGGCCATGCGCTTCCAACGACCGGTGAGGCAATCGGTATAGAGGAACCCATCTAGATGGCCGACCTCGTGCTGCATGCAGCGAGCGAGGAAACCGGTGGCCTCGATGCGGACCTCTTCGCCGTTTTCATCCAGGCCGGTGACGACAGCCTTCTCCGCGCGGTTGGTGGGGAAGGACAGGCCGGGTACAGAGAGGCAGCCTTCGTCATCGGAACCGTCGTCATTAGGCATGGTCTTCGGGATTTCACTGGTGGTCAGCACCGGATTGATGACGCAGCCGCGGTGCCAGACGTCGTCATCATCGGGGCAGTTGTAGACGAACAGACGCTTGCCGACGCCCACCTGGTTGGCAGCCAGCCCCACACCGTGGGCGCGGTCCATGGTTTCGTACATGTCCTCGATGAGCTCACGCAGCTCGGAGATGTCCTCGGTTACCGGCTGGGTAGGAGTGTGGAGAACGGGGTCTCCGGCAATCACAATGGGACGGATAGTCATGTCGCTGATTCTACTCGGCGTCCATGTTTTCTATATCGCCTGGTGATGTCAGGGGTCTTGGAGACGTTGGGCGATGTCGGAAGTGGTATGTAGGGCTGGGCGGCTGGGCCTTACCATGTATCTTCGCTAAGTATCTGCATAGGCAGTGTTGTGCAGAATAGAAAATCAGGGCGAGTGGGAAGGAAAGCGGGGTGCGGAAAATGGTGAGCAAGAAACCCATAGGCGGCAGCCACGAACCTGAGACTGAGCTGCGGCCTGACTCATCCGAGCATCCCGGACTCGCGGGCGATACCGGCGGCATTGAGCCCATTTTGGCGCAGAAAATGCTGGATTTTGAGAAGGAATGGCTGAAAGTTGCCCGCCGTGGGCCGCGTATGGCCGGTGCGCGGCAGGAGGCAATTCGGCGTCGCTTTGCCGAGGACTTCGGCAACAACACAATCCGTTACCACCAGGTACTTTCGCGACTTCTCGATTCTCCGGCAGCCGAAGCGGCCGAACCCGTGTTGGTTCATCGGCTGCGCGCCGTGCGGGACAACCAAGACGCATAAGGTTCAAGTTTCACTTCACGGTTCGGCGGCAGAACATATAGGATGTGGGATGTGTCTGACCAACTAAACCCTCAGAATTCGCCGCGTCCGGGCCGTCATCGACTCGATGACGACTTCGACGACTTCGATGAGTACAGCGATTACGCGGAGGCTCCCGCCGCTGGCGGCGCCCATGCGTACTCCGAGCCGTCGGATGCTCAACACACAGCGCCAAAATCTGCGGCTCCCGCCGCTGGTGCAGCTGCTGCTGGTGCCACCGCCGCCTCGACCGGTGCCAGCGCTGGGGCTGCTAGCAATTCCGCAGCTGCTGATGGTGTTGATGACGGCGACATCGGCGACGGTGCCGGTGATGGCCGCTACATGCGCGTTCTCGCTATCGTGCTGCTCGCTATCGGCGTGTGCCTGGTCGCCTACGGTGCCTATGCACTCAGCACACGTGGCGACGATGCCGAGAACACCGGCCAGAATGACACCTCGGCATCCGCTCCGGTTGACTCTGGTGCGCCTGCTGACTCGGCCAACGGCAGTGATCCGGCAAAGGATGGTGCTGTTGGAGATGGTGACGGCGAGGTTCCGCCGCCGCCACCGGCAAATGAGCCAGGCAAACCGGTTCCTCCCGCTGAGAATCCGCCGGCACAGGATGAGGCCAACGAAGCGCCCCAGATTGACCGCAAGACTGTCAAGGTCAGTGTCCTGAATAACTCTGAGGTCGTGGGCCTCGCCGATGACCTGTCCAAGCAGATGGGCGAGCAGGGCTGGGGCGCCGGCGAGACCGGCAATGCTCCTGAAGAGAAGATGGGTGTGTGGGAGAAGACCACCGTCTACTTCGACCCGAGGAACGAAGAGGAAAAGGCCGCCGCTGAGCAGATCGCGCATGACAACGGTTGGGAAGCCGCACCTCGCGATGACCGCCTCCGGGACGCTCCGGCGGGAATCGTCGTGGTCGCCACTGACCCGGCTCACTAGACTCCCGGCCCACCAGGCTTTGGTCTCTCACTAAGGTTTGCGGCCTAAGTCTCAAAACCTGCCGCCGTGGTGCGAAGCCCCATAGCTTTCCAAGTCCCGCGTAAGCCACACATTTCATGGCCTACGCGGGGCTTTTGCATATTTTGCAGTCTCAAACAGATCACGGCTGAAAAAGGGGTACTAGTATTCTGCTAGTAGCCAGTGAGGTCTGTGAGGTTTTTATGTTCGCCGTAAAGCGTCGTCGTGTTGCTGTCGCCACCGCGTTGGGTTGTGCTGCAACACTGTTGGTGTCCTGCTCGGGGGTTGAATCCAGCAGCGACAAGGACGGGAACGCAGGCGCGTCGACAAGCACTGCGCCAGTGAGCGTAGATCCGGCTGCACCGAAGCTGACCGAGCGAGTCAGCGCCTATAACTTCATCCGAACAAACGACGACGGATCAATGAAAATGCTGGCAACTGTACAGGTCATGAGCGCCAAGGGATGGATGGGACTGTCCGACGAAAAAGGTCAGTTCACTACCTTGGATAAGGGCAAGTACACAGTGCAGGCGCGCGGTGCATCTGGCTGCAGTGGCATCGGCAGCCCCGCAACCGAAGGGTTGGGTGTCATCGGCGAAGTGCACGTCGATGACAAACGGAATGCAGATGTCTGGAACGTTCCGTCCAAGGTGGATGAAGACAGTTTCACCACAGTTGCGCTTGTCGATTCCAACGGTGACCTTGCCTCCTGCGCAAAAACCGTCACCTGGACGGAGCCAACTGAGGAAAACGACTCCTAGTGTGAAAAAATAGCGGTATGACTGAGCAATTTTCCGGATCGGCGCAGCCATCACTGGGAGTGGAATGGGAAGTGGCGTTCGTTGACCGACGAACGCGCGACACCGCCCCCGCTGCCGCCGAGGTGCTCGACATCATCGATGCGGAGCATCCCGGACATGGGCTCCAGCGAGAGTTCCTCGCCAACACCGTAGAGCTCGTCACCGGTGTGCACACGAACGTGCCCGGTGCCGTAGCGGAGCTCCAAAGCCAGCTGGACATGGTTCTCGAGGCCGCTGATCGCGTTGGGGTGGATGTGTGGTCATCGGGCTCGCATCCGTTCGCCCGCGGTACTGCTCAGCAGGTCAGCGCTAAGGGGCACTACTCCGAAATCATCAACCGCACTCAGTGGTGGGGTAACCAGATGATCATCTGGGGAGTCCACGTCCATGTTGGCATTAAGGACTCCGAACGCGTTTGGCCGATCATTCAGGCCCTGGCAACGAAGCTGCCGCACATGTTGGCGCTGTCTGCCTCCTCACCGGCCTGGAACGGTGAGGACATGGGTTACGCTTCCAACCGAAGCCTGCTCTACCAGCAGCTTCCCACCGCTGGTCAGCCGCCGGCGATTTACACGTGGCCCGAGTGGGAGTCCTACATGCACGACCAGTCCCGCTCCGGCGTCATCAATCACACCGGCTCGATGCACTTGGACATTCGCCCGGCATCAAAGTACGGCACCATTGAGATTCGTGTCGCTGACGCTACCTCTAACCTGCAGGAACTCGCCACTATCGTGGCATTGACGCACTGTCTGACGGTTTACTACGACCGCATGTGGGAGGCTGGCGAGGAGCTACCGTCGCTGCAGTCCTGGCACATCGCCGAAAACAAGTGGCGCGCCGCCCGCTACGGCATGGACGCGCTGGTCATCGTGAATCGCGATACCGACGAGCGGTGGGTTCGCGACGAACTCCGTGAACTTGTGGTTCAACTCGCCCCGCTTGCCGACGAACTGGGTTGCCGAGCCGAACTGGAATTCGTCAACAACATCGTGGAAATGGGCGCGGCATACGAGCGGCAGCGCACTGTGGCGGATGCGGCCGGGGCGCTGCCTTCCATGGCTACCGAGGACGACGTACGGGCGAACGAAGAGCGCATTGGCCACACCCCGTGGCGTGCCGCCGTGGATCTTGCGGTGCAGGAACTGCGCGCCGGGCATCCGATAGCGCCTGCAGATTTCCACGAGCAAGTAGACGACTAGCCGTCGTTAAGCGGTGTGTGCCCAGACAAAAATTAGTGACTAGGCCTATAGCACTTTTGGGGTGCATAAACCTAGCCACTAACTGAAGAAAGGCGCCCCCCCCTGGGCGGCCCCGGTCGAACCCGGTTCCGCTCCAGGTCGGGGTCCAATCTTGACGGGGAGTGTCCTCTCGTTATTCCCGGCTGTCATCGCGGGCGAGGCTGTCCTCGTCGACGAGCCTCTCTTTGAACGCCTCGTGGCCAACGCGGTTACTAACAATTGGCGATGTACCCAGAGCAAACAGGATAATCAGGGTCAACAGAGCCAAGTCACTACTAGTAGTTGTGTGAGCTGACGCGTGCGTGGCGACGTGCACAAGCGAGCCCGACAGCGTCAAAATTAGCCCCAGTGTTTGTGGCTTGGAGGATGCGTGCATCCGACTGATGGTGTCGCGGAAGCGTATCAATCCCACGGACGCTGCAACGCACAGTAGCATTCCGGTGAGAATGAGTGTGATGGCGATAATGTCTGCCACGAGAATCATTTGGACTCTCCCTTCGCTGTTTTCGGAGCTGCTGTCGGTGTTGCCTTAGGCGCTGCTTTCTGTGCGGTTTTCTTTGTGGCGACCTTTCCGGCTGCTTTCGCCACACCCTTTCGGGAGCCCTTCGCGGGCTGCTTTCCGTCATCCGGAACACGGAACTTGGCGACTGCCAGCGAAGACAGGAAACCGAGCAGCGCAATGATGAGCATTGGATAGACCACCGAAGTGTCCAAGCTCCAGGCCATGAACGCAGCGAGCATGCCCTGCAACATTGCAGTCATGGACTCCAGCGCCACCAGGCGGTCCAGTGAGTTTGGTCCTGCGATCATGTGCCCGAGGGTAATCATCACCGCAATGAAATAGCCTGCAGCAGCTACGCCGAGCAGAATGTTAAAAACTTCCGGGTTCATCGGCTGCTCCTTTCTCCCCTTTTTCGCTGCTCGTTTCGCCTTGCTCGCCGCTTTTCGCACTGCTCGGCTGCTCTTCGCCAGAGCCTGGCTTAGTCGGTTGCTCATGTACATCGCGGTTCTCAAACGCGCGAATCACCCGTCGCTCGATTCGGGTCAACTGGTTGATTTGCTCGGCTACCTTGCTCGTCGACGACGCGTCGAGAATGTGCATGGTCAGCGTCTTTTCCCGCTTGTCGATGTCCACGATGATTCCGCCCGGCTGCAAGTTAATCAGTGCCATTGCAGTCGTGAGCGAAATATCGTCGTTGGTGCGCATAGGGACCTTGATGATGGCCGTCGGTGGTGGATCAGCTCGTCGGATGGCCAGCCAGGAGACACTGATTGAGGCCTTCACAAAGTCGATTGTCCAGGAACCGAACAGTCGCACCATGCCACCGAAGTTGATGTCCAGCGCGCTGTTTGGCGGGATAGGCATGGCGAGGTTGAGCAACGTGGCTACCAGGATTCCCGAAAGCACATTGGCAAATGTCACTTCGCCCCACAGCATGACCCAAATAATCACTGTGAATAAGAAGAGCAGGATTGAAATACGTGGTGGTCGCTTTGCAGCCACCTTGGCGCGCGCTTTACTCATCAGCTTTCACCTGCTCCTTCCAGCGTGCTGGTGGCACGTTCGGTCGCTGAATCCGACTTCCATGGGCTCTTGGTGCGGCCTGGGTTTTCCAGCTGCTCCAGGCCCTTGTCATCGGCCGAGTCGATACCGAGGACCGCTGCGCGGTACTCATCAACATTCGCGACGTTGCTTGCCGCTTCGGTAGCCACATTGGACAGTGGCCCGGCCAGAACGGTAACCCCCACAGAGGCAATCACCAGCAGGGCCGTCGGCATCACCATGCCGAGTGGCATCTTGCCGACGTCGTCACGCTCTGCGATAGCAACCATCTGAGTCCTTTCCCGGAGCGCGGCTGGCTGCGCAAGCACGGTGTCGCCCTCGGGGGCGTCGGAACGGTCGCGCCAGAAGGCCTTCGACCAGACGAGAATCATGGTGTAGAGGGTCAGCAGGCTGGTGATGATAGATCCCGCAACCAGAATCCATGCGGTGGCGGATCCGTTCTGTGCGCCGGCCTCGATGAGCATGACCTTGCCCAGGAAGCCTGAGAACGGTGGGATACCACCGAGGTTGAGCGCGGGCACGAGGTATAGCAACGCCAGCAGCGGCGACGTCTTGGCCAGGCTACCGAGGCTGCGCAGGGAGGACGAGCCCGCCTGGCGCTCGATAAGCCCGACCACCAGGAACAATGCCGTCTGCACCAGAATGTGGTGGACGATGTAGAAAATCGCGCCGCCGAGTCCCAGCGTATTGCCGACGGCAATACCGAAGATCATGTATCCGATGTGGGATACCAGCGTAAAAGACAAGAGACGTTTAATGTCATTTTGGGCCATGGCACCGAGAATGCCCATGAGCATTGTCGCTAGGCCAGCCCACATCAGGACGTCGTCAAGCCTGCCGTCTGGGAAAACGACACTGCGCGTGCGGATGATCGCGTAGACACCCACCTTCGTCAGCAGCCCCGCGAAGACCGCGGTAACCATCGACGGTGCGGTGGGGTAGGAGTCTGGCAACCACGCCGACAGCGGGAACACCGCCGCCTTCACTGCGAAGGCGACGAGCAGCACTGCGAAGATCGCGGTGCGGGTGCCATCGGGGATGTCCTCCATGCGCAGGGAAATGTGTGCGAAGTTCACCGTGCCGACCGCTTGATAAACCAGGCCAATCGCCAGCAGGAACACCATCGAGGACAACATGTTGACCATCACATACGACACGCCTGCGCGAATGCGTGACGACGATGCCCCCAGCGTGAGCAACACGTATGAGGCTACGAGCAGAACCTCGAAGCCGACGTACATGTTGAACAGATCGCCGGCCAGGAAGGCCATGGAGACGCCCATGTTGAGCAGCATGTACGTCGGAACGAAGACGGAGATCGGCTCATCTTCGTCACCATCGCTAATACCCTGGCCGATGCCGAACCACATCACGGCAAAGAGGACCAGCTGAGAGACGGTGATCATCAACACTGCGAGGTTGTCGGCTACGAGCGTGATGCCGATTGGTGCGTCCCAGCCGCCCACCTGGACCGTGTGGACGCCGTGCGCGTAGATGAGATACACCAAGGCGCTGGCGACTCCCAGCAGGCTGCCGAGCGAGATTAGCGCGATCGCCTGCTGTGCTTTGGGAAAACGTGCCAGCAGCAGAGCAATTGCGGCGGTGGCGGCGGGGACGATGATAGGCAGCGGAATTAGTGCCAGAATTATTTGCTCAGTCGTCATCGTCGTCACCTCCTGGGGAGTTTGATGGCGGGGTCACGGGCTTTTCGAAACTGGCCGGACCGAAGCTATCGCCGGCCTCTGTGGGACGACCGGTGGTGGGATCGTCGGACTTGTCGTGGTCCGGAGCAGCTGATGGGTCGCTGGCCCGACGCATTGCCAGGCTGCGGTCCTCGTGGTCATCTTGCACGTGATCGCCGATGCGGTAGCGGTGCTGGCGATAGAGCAGAGCCAACAGGAATGCGGTCATGCCCATGGAAATAACAATTGCGGTGAGGATAAAGGCCTGGGGCAGTGAGTCTGCCTGAGCATCGCTGACCAGCGATTCCCTATCCCAAATTGGTGGCCGTCCCGGCGAACCAGAGCCAAGCAGGATGAGCAGGTTGATACCGTTGCCCATCAGCAACAGTCCCATGAGCATCCTGGTCAACGAACGATCGAGGAACAGGTACACCCCTGTAGCAATCAGCGTGCCGACAGTTGCTAGCAGAACAAAATTGAGAATCACGGGTGTGTGTCCTTTCCTTCGGTCCTAGCTGGGGCTGTCGGTTCTGAAGCCTCTGAGGTGGCTGTGTTGGCAGAGTCTGCGGGTTTAGTGCCGGCAGGTTTAACGCTTGCAGGATTAGCGCCTGCGGACTTAACACCTGCGGGCTTAGCCGCCGCCAACTTGCTGCGCAGCTGGCGGGACTGGCCGAGTGCGGCTCGATTCACACGACGTGAACGATCACGCTCAGCGCGAAGGTTTATCTGAGCGTCGATGCCACCGCCCAAACTGCGCAGGATGTAGACAATCGTGCTAACCACGATCATGTATACGCCCAGGTCAAAGAGCATCGGGGAGACAACAGTGACATCTCCGAGCAGCGGAATTTCCCGCGAGCCATACGTAGAAGTTAGCGGTGCCCACCCCACAAACAGTGGCCACAACGCGCTGAGTGCCGACACCAGCAAACCGCCGCCGAGAAGCATCTCGTTAGGAATCGGCAGAGTTGCCGCCAACTCACGACGACCACCGATGAGATAACGCATGGTCAGTGCCAGCGCAGCCACGAGACCACCGGCGAAGCCACCGCCGACATCGTTATGGCCGGCAAAAAAGAGATAGAAGGAAACCACCATCATGGCGGGGAAGAGCACGCGCGATGCCACCAGCACCATGATCGGGTAGCGCAACCGCTCGGCTTCACCGGACTCATCGAGAGTGTTCAACCAACGGTTGGTGCGGCGAGCTCGATTCCGCTGCGGCTTAATCTTTGAACGCATATGCATGGTATGCGTGCGGAAGACCAGTGAGGTAATCCCCAGAGCCACCATCACCAGCACGGTGATTTCACCGAAGGTGTCCCAGGCGCGGATGTCGACAAGCAGTACGTTGACTGCATTCTGGCCGTGTCCAATATCGTGCGCCAGCGGCGGAATGTCGCCCGAGATTGGCTCAGTACGACGGGAGCCCATGGCGTAGGCGGCCAACACGGGAACCGTGACACCGACTGCAATGGCCAACCAAGCACGGTGTCGTGTCCACCTCGGGTTCGATGCCGGTGCCCGCGGGGAGAGCGTACGCAACACCAACACGAAAATAATCATTGAGACCGTCTCGACCAGCAGCTGCGTCAGGGCCAAGTCAGGAGCGCCGTACATGGCGAAAATAATGGCCAAGCCGTAGCCTGTCACGCCTACCAGGATGACCCCGGAAAGCCTGTTCTTCTGCCGGGTAGCGGCCAGCGCCGCGATAATCATGATGAGCGCAACTGCACCCTGCGGAGCAGAGTCCCACAGTTCCATTCGCAGCTCATCGCGCTCGCCGAGCAACAACGCACCGATGGACAGCACGATGAGGGTCAGCAAAATGACCGCTTCATTCAACGGGAGGGAACCACGCTGGGTCGCAGCAGTGACACGGAGAGAAAGACGGCGGGCCAAGTCCAGGATTCCGTCGTAAAGCGCATCGGCACTACCGAGAGCCGGCTGATCAAACTGCAGCTGACGCACCAGATTACGCTGCCAATGCATGATGGCACCCACGAGTAGAATTGTGGCCGTCAGTGCCAGCGGAAGGGTGAATCCGTGCCAGAGCGCCAGGTGCGTTTCTGCTTCCGTATTCGGGAATGCGCTGGTGAGGTAGGGCGAGATAATCGAGTCGAGGACGCGGGGAACCAGGCCGAAAACCAAACCTGCCAGCGCCAACAGCCAAGCCGGGCCAATCTGATCCCACGTCGGGGAATCCATCTCTGCCACGGCAGGGGAAGTGCCACCGCCGCTGGCGTGGGTGCTGGACTTGGTCGCAAACGCGGCGCGCAGCAGGTACAGCGAGTACGCTACGGTCAGAATCGAACCCACGACGAGGCCAATGGTGGTAAACACCGACGGCATCCCATGCAGCGGATCAGCATTGAGCGTGGCCTCCAGCGCAGCTTCCTTGGCGACGAAGCCGAAGAACGGCGGCACACCCATCATCGATGCAGCGGCGAGAATCGAAATCACCAGCAACTGCGGCGACTTTCTACCGAGCCCAGAGAGCTCACGGATATCGCGCGTACCAGTCAGCCTGTCAATTGTGCCCGCGACCATAAACAGCGCGGCCTTGAACATGGCATGGCCGAGCGTCAGTGCCAGGGCTGTCAGCATCGTCGCACGCGTGCCTATCGACGCGACTGTGATGATGAATCCCAACTGGCTGACAGTGCCATACGCCATAATCAGCTTGAGATCCTTCTGGCGCAGGGCCATCCAGCCGGCCATGATCATGGTCAAGAGGCCGAGCGGGATGATGATTGGCTGCCACGCGTTGGTGTCATTGAAGGTCGGCGCGAGCCGGGCAACCAGGAACACACCGGCTTTGACCATCGCTGCCGAATGCAGGAAGGAAGAAACCGGGGTAGGGGCGGCCATTGCACCGGGTAGCCAGAAGTGGAAGGGCGCGATAGCGGACTTCGACAGCGCACCAACGACCAGCAGGATTGCGGCCGTGGATACTGCCGTGGAGTCCAGCTGTGCCGCTGTCAGAGCGCCAGGCGCGGTGAGTTCGGAGAAGTTCCAGAAACCGGTGGTCACTCCCATCAGAACGATACCGACCAGCATGATGAGGCCACCCAGCGTCGTGACCAGGAGCGCCTGGCCTGCTGCGCGACGGGAGGAGGCGCGCTCGGCGTAGTAGCCCACCAGGAGGAAGGACAGAACCGAGGTAATTTCCCAGAAGACGAACATCAGCATGATGCTGTCGCTGATGACCAGGCCGTACATCGCCGCAGCGAAGGCGATCATTTGGGCTGCGAAGGAACCTACGCGGCGACGTTTGCCGAGTGGCGGGTTGATGAAGTAACCGGAGCAGTACACCAGTACGAGAAAGCCGATGGTCAAAACCAGCGTGCCGAAGAGCGATTCAATAGGACCTAATCGCAGGTTTACATCCAAGTGGATAATGGGCATCCACGAAAAATGCGTGACGGCGGGTTGCGTGAGTGCGGAAGTTTCCCCGTTGCCATTGTCTAGAGCTAAGCGAACGAGATGGGTGCCGGTGTAGATGGCACCGCCTGCCAGCGGGAGGCTGAGTACGAGGAACCCGCGGGTTCCGAGCCACTTAATCGTCCATGGTGCAAGCGCTGCCGTAACGAACAGGATGCACAGGAGAGAAGTCACTATTCCATAATGATTGGAACACGCCAGTTCATGCAACCCCGTTTTAGGGACTTAAGCATTTGAAGCGGTGTTAACCGAGTGTGTGAAAACGGTCAATTGTTTCTGGGAAAGTGAAAATTTGGGGGTGAGTTGTGGGGGGGGGAGCGGAAGTTGGGCATTTTTTGGGGCTTGAGCGGCTGACTGCTCAAGCCCCAAATCAGTGCCATTACTGCCCCGTTACCTTGTGAGTGTCCCCGATAATGGGGATAGTCGCTGGTCCCGGTATGGCTTACCTGCCCTGTAGTTTCCATAATCCGGGGGGGTGTTGCCGCCGGGTGCCAGGACTTTCGATGACAGCTGATAGGGACACGGCCAGTTTTAAACTAGGTCTCTTTGTAACGTGGGTGCTTGCAACGAAGGTCATGACACCAGCGACTGGAACAACGCCATACCCATCTCGTTTTCTAGGAGCTCATCATGTCTCCGGAGCATTCCATCGACATATTCCTTGGGTTAGACGTCGGCAAATCTGAACACCACGCCTGCGCCTTAGACCGTGATGGCAACAAGGTCTTCGACAAACCGTTGCCTCAACTCGAATCCGAACTAGCAGGCGTTTTTCACCAGCTTCAGAAGCTTGGCACCGTGCTCGTGATCGTCGACCAACCCAACACCATCGGCGCACTACCGATTGCTGTAGCCCGGGACTGCGGTTGCGAAGTCGGATACCTGCCAGGTCTTGCGATGCGCAAAGCTGCAGATCTCTATCCGGGACGTGCAAAAACAGACAAACGCGACGCATTCATCATCGCCGACACCGCCCGCACAATGCCCCACACGCTACGTGCCGTCGACCGCAATGATGAGGTACTCTCCGCCCTAAAGATGCTGTCCGGCTTCGATGATGACATCGCCCGCGATTGCACTCGCACTGTCAATCGGCTTCGCAGTGTCCTCACCCAGATCTACCCCAGCCTGGAACGAGTTTTTGCTGGTAGCACCCTGACTCGCACGCCGATCCTGGAATTATTGATCCATTACAAGGGGTCGCAGGGGCTAAAAAGAGCCGGATACCAACGAGTGTTGAACTGGATGATCAAGCGCACACGTAAAGACCCCACCCCGCTGGTAGACGACATTTTTACAGCGCTGAAAGCTCAAACAGTCACCGTGCCTGGAAGCGATGCCGCCGAGTTAGTAATTCCTCAACTGGCTGCAAACATCCAGGCCCTCAAAGAGCAACGAAACACCATTGCTGAGCAGGTTGAAGAGATGCTCGCTGATTTCCCTCTTTGTGAGGTCTTGATGAGTATGCCCGGAGTCGGCATCAAGACCGCAGCGCAGATCCTTCTTGCGATCGGTGATGGCTCCGACTTCGCTAGTGCTGGCCACTTAGCTGCTTATGCTGGAATAGCACCCGTGACTAGACGATCCGGTTCGTCGATCAGAGGTGAATTCCCGGCACGGTCAGGCAATAAACGACTGAAAAACGCCTTGTTCTACTCCGCATTCGCAGTTATCCGCAGCCACGAACCGTCACGGCGGTATTACGAACGCAAACGCGCTGAAGGAAAACGCCACAACGCAGCAGTCATCTGCCTGGCACGACGCCGATGCAATGTCATCTACGCGATGCTGAAAAACAAGGAGTTCTTCCGCGAAATCCCGCCACGCCCCGTCGCCGCATAAAGCCCCAAAGACGAAGCCGACCAGCACACGCTGGCCGGCTCCTAGGCACGCCTAAGAAACTACTCCCAAGACTGTGCTCGTCAACATCGGTCTGGCACTTGACAAAAACATAGGGACACCCCCCAACACCACCCCACCCCAAAGGTCAATACATTGAACTTGGTGATTCATTGAACTGACCACTATTCTTGGCTGCCATGAGTATTAGCGTCCAGAACTTGAGCGTGAGCTACGGCGCGAACACCGCGATTCGGAACATCAGCTTCACCCTCGACTCCCCCGGCATGCACGGCATCATCGGCCCCAACGGCTCAGGCAAATCCACCCTCATGAAGGCGATGCTCCAGATCCTGGACAAACACAACGTCCACGGCACAGGCCCCACCGGCGCCCCTGCCGGCTACCCCGTCACCCTCGACGGCAAGGCCCCCGCCGAGCAGCGCCGCGCAATCGCTTATATCGAGCAGCGCTCTGACCTCGACCGCAACTTCCCCACCAGCGTCTTCGACACCGTCCTGATGGGCACTTACCCGCGCCTGGGTCTTTTCCACCGCCCCGGCAAGGCCGAACGCGAAGCAGCCACCCAGGCTCTCAAGGACGTCGACATGTGGGACTTTCGCCACCGCCACATCAGCGAACTCTCGGGCGGACAGTTCCAGCGCGTCCTCTTTGCCCGCGCCATCGTCCAGGACGCGGAGTACATCTTCCTGGACGAGCCCTTCGTCGGCATCGACGTCCCCAGCGAGAAGACGATCGTGACCCTGCTGCGGCAGATGGCGGACGCGGGCAAGCACGTCGTCGTCGTGCACCACGACATGAACACGGTGCGCGGCTACTACAACGACCTCATCGTCCTCAACGGCGAGCTCGTCGCGGCGGGTCCCACCGAGGAGGTCTTCGTCCCCGACGTGCTGCAGAAGGCCTTCGGCGCGCTCGTCATCCGCGAGCCGTCAGCACCAGCCCACCCCACGCCACGGCAGGCAGCCCTCCAGGAGGAGACAGCATGATCGCGGAGTTCCTCGACTCACTACTCAGCCACGGCTACCTGCAAAAAGCGCTGATCACCTCGGTGATCGTGGGCGTGGCCTGCGGCATCGTCGGCAGCTTCATCGTGCTGCGCGGCATGGCCCTGATCGGCGACGCCATCTCGCACGCCGTACTACCGGGGGTCGCGGCCTCCTACCTGCTCGGCACGAACCTCTTCCTCGGGGCGGTGGTCGCGGGTCTACTCGCCACACTGGCGATCGGGCTGATCAGCGAACGCTCCACTGTGAAGAACGATTCGGCGATCGGCATCGTCTTTTCCACCTTCTTCGCGATCGGCGTGCTGCTCATGGCGAAAGCGCAGACGGCGACGGATCTGACGGAGATCCTCTTCGGCAACGTCCTGACCGTTCAGGACGCCGACCGCAACCTCTCGATCGGTATTGCCGCTGCCGTGCTGATTCTCACGCTGGTCTTTTACAAGGAGCTCAAGCTCAGCACCTTCGACCCCGTCATGGCGCAGTCGGCTGGCGTGCCCGTGCGGGCAATCCACTACGGGCTGATGGTGGTGCTCACGCTGGTGACGGTCATTTCCCTGCAGACGGTGGGCGTGATCCTGGTGGTCTCCCTGCTGATCACTCCGGCGTCGGCGGCGTACCTGCTGACGAACCGGCTGGGAGTGATGATCGGGCTTTCAGTGGCGATCTCGGCGCTCAGCTCCGTAGTGGGGCTGTTCCTGAGCTATAGCTACAACGTGTCCTCCGGCGTGACGATCGTGCTGACCGCCAGCGCGCTGTTCCTGCTGGCTTTCCTCTTCGCGCCAGGCAAGGGACTGATTGCTCGCTCGCTGGGCAATAAGCCACTGGCCGCGCTGTTGGCCCTCCTGGTGGGCGGTGCCCTCGTGTTCGGGGCCGTGACCTTCTCGACGGAGGAGAAGGCAGACGGTGAGCAGCTGAACGTCGTCACCACCTTCACGCTGCTGGCGGACCTGGTGGAGGAGATCGGCGGCGAGGCGGTGGACGTCCATAACCTCGTGCCGACCGGCACGGACCCGCACGACTACGACCCCCTGCCCGCGGACCTGGATGCGACGAGCGACGCCGACCTGCTGTTCTACAACGGGCTGAACCTCGAGGGCGGTGAGCACGGCTGGCTCGCGAAACTGAAAAACACCGCGGGCCTGGACGATTCCCAGATGGTCGAGGCCACCAAGGGCGTGGAACCGAAGTACCTCAAGGACGAAAAGGGCAATCAGGAGATCAACCCGCACGCCTTCCTGGACCCGACCGTCGGCATCGCGATGGCCGAGAACGTGACCGCGGCGCTGGCCGAGGCCCTGCCCGAGCGTGCCGAGCACATCGAGGAGAAGGGGGCGGAGTACAAGGCCATGCTGGAGAGCATCGACGCCGACTACCGCGAGCAGATCGGTGCGCTGCCGAAGGAGGATCGTGTGCTCGTGGCCAGTGAACATGCCTTCCAATACATGGTCGACACCTACGGCATGGAGCAGCTGTATATCTGGCAGATCGACACGGATGAAAACGGCTCCCCCGCGCAGATCGGACACCTCGTGCGCCAGCTGAAGGACAAGCGCCCGAAGCACCTGTTCGTGGAGTCGAACGTGGATACGCGCCCCATGAAGACCGTCTCGAAGGAGGCCGGGATTCCGATCTTCGACGAGCCACTGCACTCCGATGAGCTCGGCAAGCCGGGCACGGTCGCGGGAACCTACGAGGATTTCCTGCGCAGCAACTTGAAGACCATGATCGCGGGGCTGAAGCGCTAAAACGCGAATGCTCGAGGCCCACATGCGTTGGGCTTCCCCGGTCGCATTCCCCCCCCCGTTTACTAAACGAGCAGCATCCGCGTCCTACCCATGCAGGCGGTTAGCAGCGCAGACCAAAGCGGAGAGCACGGAAGCCTCCGGAGTCTGGCCGAAGCCCATGGTCCACACATGGTCATTGTTGTGACCTGCATAGACAAAGGTAGCGGTAGCTTCGAAGATTTCGAACTGGTGGAATTCCACGATTTCCACGCGGTAACCTGCATCAGCCAGCAGATTAGTGCAAGCCGACACCGGCCCCATAGCGGTGATTTCCTGGGTGAAAGTGCGAGTGTGGCCGTCCTTGTCGGTCAGCGACAAATCAGCGTTGAAGTTCCAGCGGCCCAGGGTGCCACGGGTTGCCTCGAAATTCTTGATTTGGACTGGGCCGTTAGTGGGGGAGTAAGTGTCCTTGAACTTCTGCCAGTTCATGCCACGGGCTTCCTGCCTCAAGCCACGAGGCAGGCGATGTCCGAAGCGAGCCCTAAACGGATCGTCGGAATAAGTTCGCACATTGCCATTGTCCTGGTGCTCCAACGAAGGGCGCTTGCCCGTGAAGGTCGTCGAGGTGGACATGTTCTTCTGGGTGCGAGTGGAAAACATTCTTTTCTGGTCCTTTGCTTAATTGCTTTGCTGTGAGTGGCGGACCAACCAAGTGCTTCGATAAGTTGCGGCCAGAGACCCCGCGTGGAGGGGTCAGTCCTGTCGGCCTCCACCGGGGTTCGTAGCCTTCGCTACTCGAATAAGAATGTTCTGCTGCATGGGTCGAACCTTACTACAGAAAAAAGATGTGACACAAGTCATTCAGCCAATATTTTTGGCTTTGACTTAAATTCCGTTGACGGAAGCCAAGAAAACTGCCTCGCCAATAGCGATGTCGCGAATCTCGTTCGGGTCCACCGACTCGTCGGCCGAGTGAATGCGGGCCTGTGGCTCTTCCACGCCGTAGAGCGCGATGTCAGCACCTGGTACGGCCTCCAGCAAAGTGGCGCACAGAGGGATCGAGGCGCCCTCGCCCATGCTTGCGGTTTCCTTGCCGTAGGCGGCCGACAGGCTGTCGGCAACCAGTTGCACAACCTTGCCCTCAACATTGGCCCGGAATGGGTTTGCCAACTCGTCGCGCTCAACCGTCACCTTCACGCCCCACGGAGCATGTGCGCGCAGGTGATTTTCCAGTGCGTCCTGTGCTTCGGCCGGGTCGACGCCGCCTGGGATGCGGAAGTTGATGTGCGCCATAGCGGTCGATGAGATTGCATTGACAGCATTGGTCGCTGGTGGACAATCGATTCCGGTCACAATCACAGACGGACGAGCCCAGGTCAGGTCGGAGACGGAAGTGTCCTCGTTGCTAATCAGGTCTACGCCGTCAAGCACACCCGCATCGGCGCGGAAAGTTTCTGGCGCGTAGTCCAGGCCCTCCCAGCGTTGCGAGCAGTCCAGGCCATCAATAGAGGTAAAGCCATTTTCATCGCGCAGGCTGTCGAGCATACGAATCAGCGCCGCGAGTGCATCCGGAGCCGCGCCGCCGAACATGCCCGAGTGAACAGGCTGTTCCAGCGCATTGACGCGAACTTCCACATCGGCGGTGCCGCGCAGAGTGGTTACGAGTGTCGGTTGGCCAACCTCGGCATTGCCGACATCCGCAATGAGGATAACGTCGGCGTCGAAAAGCTCCGGCTGCGTGGCGATGAGGTTGTTCAGGCCCGCCGATCCGCGCTCCTCGGAACCTTCCACGATGAGCTTGATGTTTGGCATATCGACGCGGCCTGCAAGCGCGTCGTCACGCAGCGCGCGCAGCGCAGCTAGGTGCATGACCACGTTGCCCTTGCAGTCGGCAGTACCGCGGCCGTACCAGCGACCGTCGCGCTCGTCGAGCGTCCATGGATCTGCGGTCCAAGCGGATTCGTCGCCCGCCGGCTGGACGTCGTAATGGGAGTAGAGCAGTACGGTCTTCGCGCTTTCCGACGACCCGGGGACGAAACCCGACAGAGCAATCGAGCCGTCGACGGTGTGGTGCGCCTTCAGTTCGATGTCCAGCTCTGCGTACATCTCGGTAACCGCCTGAGCTGCGTCAATGCAAGCCTGTTTGGTTTCTTCGGTGCCGTGTACGGAGGGGAAAGCCACCAGCTCGGTCAGCTGGGTGCGGATGGTCTCGCGTTGGCTGGAGATGTGGTCTCGCAGGGCGTCCGTGAGTTCCTTATTAATAATGCTCATGTGCGACAGTGTAGGCGCACAACCACGATGGCGTTGGGAGTGACGTCGGGAGTGGTATTGGCGTTGGGAGTTGCGGCGCTTAACCTTGCACTCGATGGGGTTGAGTGCTAAAAAAGTGAATTAGCACTTGCTCGAATTGAGTGCTAATAAAAACAACTTCACACCTTGTGTATGTGTGCGTTGTATGCGAGTTGCAGCAAACTGCAGCACATACTGCAGCGCAGGCTGAAACAAGTGTTGCAAAGTCGTTAAAAAGTACAGTGTTGACTCCGGTGATGGAGAGGGCGGCGCTTCCCTCGAATCACATGCCGTCGCGGGCGCCTGGGTCAACTTCCAATGTAAGTGCCACATAAATAGACGGAGGATTCTTCAAACCTCATGGCTAAGATGATTGCATTTGACGAGGAGGCCCGCCGCGGTCTCGAAACGGGTCTGAACACCCTGGCAGACGCTGTCAAGGTTACGCTGGGCCCGAAGGGTCGCAACGTAGTCCTCGAGCGCAAGTGGGGCGCACCGCTGATCACCAACGACGGTGTCTCCATTGCACGTGAAATCGAACTTGAGGATCCTTACGAGAAGATCGGCGCTGAGCTGGTCAAGGAAGTTGCCAAGAAGACCGACGATGTCGCTGGTGACGGTACTACTACCGCTACCGTTCTGGCTCAGGCTCTGGTTTCCGAGGGTCTGCGCAACGTTGCTGCTGGCTCCAACCCGATGGGCATCAAGCGCGGCATCGAGAAGGCTGTCACGGCTGTTACCGAGAAGCTCCTGGAGTCCGCTAAGGACATTGAGACCAAGGAGCAGATTGCTGCTACCGCTGGTATCTCCGCTGCTGACCCGGCTATCGGTGAGCTGATTGCCACCGCTATGGACAAGGTCGGCAAGGAAGGCGTCATTACCGTGGAAGAGGCCAACACCTTTGGTCTCGACCTGGAGCTGACCGAGGGTATGCGCTTCGACAAGGGCTACATCTCCGGTTACTTCGCCACTGACATGGAGCGCCAGGAGGCCGTTCTGGAGGATCCGTACATCCTCCTGGTTTCCGGCAAGATTTCCAACATCAAGGACCTGCTGCCGCTGCTGGAGAAGGTCATGCAGTCCGGCAAGCCGCTGCTGATCATTGCTGAGGACGTCGAGGGCGAGGCTCTGTCCACCCTGGTCGTCAACAAGATCCGCGGTACCTTCAAGTCTGTCGCTGTCAAGGCTCCGGGCTTCGGCGACCGTCGTAAGGCAATGCTGCAGGACATGGCTATCCTGACCGATGGCCAGGTCATCTCCGAGGAGGTCGGCCTGTCGCTCGAGACCGCTGACCTGCCGCTGCTGGGTCGCGCTCGCAAGGTGGTCGTCACCAAGGACGAGACCACTATCGTCGAGGGCGCTGGCGAGCAGTCCGCTATCGAGGGCCGCGTCAACCAGATCCGCGCTGAGATCGAGAACTCCGACTCCGACTACGACAAGGAGAAGCTGCAGGAGCGCCTGGCTAAGCTCGCCGGCGGTGTTGCAGTTATCAAGGCTGGCGCCGCAACTGAGGTCGAGCTCAAGGAGCGCAAGCACCGCATTGAGGATGCCGTCCGTAACGCAAAGGCTGCTGTGGAAGAGGGCATCGTCGCAGGTGGCGGTTCCGCACTGCTGCAGGTCTCGCACGTGCTTGACGACGAGCTGGGTCTGACCGGCGACGAGGCAACCGGTGTCCGCATCGTGCGTGCGGCTCTCGCAGCTCCGCTGCGCCAGATTGCTCTGAACGCTGGTTTCGAGGCCGGCGTCGTTACCGAGAAGGTTGCTTCCCTGCCGCAGGGTGAAGGCCTGAACGCTGCTACCGGCGAGTACATCGACCTGATGGAAGCTGGCATCAACGACCCGGTGAAGGTTACCCGCTCCGCACTGCAGAATGCCGCTTCCATTGCGGCTCTGTTCCTGACCACCGAGGCTGTTGTCGCTGACAAGCCGGAACCGGCTATGCCGGCAATGCCGGGTGGCGACGAGATGGGCGGCATGGGCTTCTAAAAGAGGTCCCGACTGCTTGAGTTAGCCTAAAAAGCGCCGCTGAGGGAAATCCTCAGCGGCGCTTTTTGCTGTGTAACTTGAGAAAGTTTTAAGTCCCCGAACCCACCCTCGTTGCATCAGACGCCTCAGCGCTTGGTAGTGAAAAATAACCGATGATCTGTACCCATGTACGCAATGCCGAGGACTGTCTGTTATTAATCCTGCTGCCTCAGTACAGGTGAGATCTTTAGGTGTCCCTTTAAGGCCAGAGACGGGCCGTCGCGCTCGCCGACAATCTGGATGCAACTACCGACTTATCAAAATGTGAAATTCTTCTGGTTTCGCTACCGAACCCTGCCACTTTGCTATTCGGCCGGCTTATTCGCGGCCTCGATAAGCTCGGTTGACCAGTTCGCCTGCTGAATACGGGTATCCAAGTCCCGGTATTCCTTCGCCGCCTTGTCGGCTTTCTGGCGCAGCGACCGGATATCCACAGTGGCGACATAGCGAATCTCCGAAGCTGAGTATCGATCCCGCCGACCCGAGCCCTGATCGGCTGCGGAGGTGTAGAACCGCCGCCGTGTTAGCAGGTGGTCGCGCTTCGCAAGTGCGTCGCTAAGCGTTCCGTCCTCGAAGGCAGTAGCGGAATTCGTTGCGTTAATCGAGCGCACCAGCCATTCGAAGCGCGCCATCAGACGCTCGGCTTCGGCAATAAGCGCTTGCGGATCTTCATCAGGCGTATCGCCTTCCTGCACCTGCGCCACCAGCGCGAGACGGCGATTAATCTCAGCCAGCCGGTCGGAAACTTCGGATCGTGCGGCAAGAGCCTCGGATAACAACATGGCATTTATTGTACGCGCAGTGCTTATCGACGGTCGCTGCGTGCAGTCCCACCCCCTCAATTTCGGTAAGACGGAACGTTAACTGCTGGGAAATTGCAGGTAAGGGCACCCGCATGGGGGACGTGTGGTAGAGAAATTCAGTAGGATAAGGGGTATGGCTGACAAGAATGAAGAGGAATTCCACATCGTCGATTTGGCGAAGACCGAAGGTTACGTCGTCGATGATTCTGATGAGGACGATCCGGTACTGGTCACTCCAGACGGTGAGCGGGTTGATACCTGGCGCGATGGCTACCCGTACGAGGAGCGCATGACGCGCAAGGAATACGAGTCTATTAAGAGGAAGCTGCAGATTGAGCTTCTGAAGTGGCAGAACTGGACCAAGGAAACTGGTCAGAAGCACATCATCCTCTTCGAAGGCCGTGACGCCGCTGGTAAGGGCGGTACCATTAAGCGCTTTAACGAGCACCTGAATCCGCGTGGTGCTCGAACTGTGGCTCTGGAAAAGCCGTCGCCGCGTGAGTCCACCTCGTGGTACTTCCAGCGCTATATTGAGCATTTTCCGTGCGCTGGCGAAATCGTCTTCTTCGACCGTTCTTGGTACAACCGTTCGGGCGTTGAGCGCGTGATGGGTTTCTGTACTGAGTCTCAGCATGCAGAGTTCCTGCGTGAGGTTCCGATGCTGGAGAACATGATTCTGGGCTCCGGTATTTCGCTGACCAAGCTGTGGTTCTCGGTGACCCAGAAGGAGCAGCGCACTCGCTTCGCTATTCGCCAGGTCGACCCGGTACGTCAGTGGAAGCTCTCTCCGATGGACCTCGCATCGCTGGACCGTTGGGGTGACTACACCCGCGCGAAGGAAGAGCAGTTCCGTTACACGGATACCGATGAGTCCCCGTGGATTACCATTAAGTCCAACGACAAGAAGCGTGCCCGCATCAACGCGATGCGTTATGTGCTGAGCAAGTTTGAGTACACGGAGAAGGACCACGAGCTGGTCGGTACTCCGGATCCGAAGATTGTTAAGCGTGGCCGCGACCAGATTGGTGACTAGCTCGGTGGTCCGTGACTGACAAAGTTCTTGTCTAGAAGAAACGCCCGTAGGAGTGCTCAGGCACTCGGCGGGCGTTTTCTTATGGCTGGCGGAGGCGGGGCGATGCCCTTACGGGGTTAAGTGACAAAAGGGGATGCGGACGTTT
>NZ_KV795660.1:0-59012 GCF_001809065.1 Corynebacterium sp. HMSC055G02
CCCGGAAAAGACACACTTTTCTTTACTTAACCCACGATCCCCGCGACAAACACCTGGTAAAACAAAGAATCCCCAGCCCGTTTCCGGACTGGGGATTAATTGTGGCCAGAAGCGGGATCGAACCGCTGACCTTCCACTTTTCAGGCGGACGCTCTACCGACTGAGCTATCTGGCCAGACTTGAAATTAATCAAGTGGCGACCCTGACGGGACTTGAACCCGCGACCTCCGCCGTGACAGGGCGGCGCGCTAACCAACTGCGCCACAGGGCCTTAAATGCCGTGCTCAACTTTCTGGATTACCAGCGCTGTGCACGAGTTGTTACTCTACAGAACAGCGTTGAACATAAGCAAATCGCCAGTTCATGGCGGATATTTTAAGTTGAAAACTGACATCCAGCCCCGGGTCTCGGGACAACCTAGACTGTGGCAAAAGCTCTCCCCACCAAACCCGGGTAAAGCCCCCCCTCTCGCCCAGTGACACCGATGCGAGTTACTGACTACGTTTATGACTGGCGGCGTTGGGGCGATGCAAGTTACTGACTACGTTTATGACAAAAATAGCCCGAAAAATGGCCTGAAAGTGTCATAAACTCATACAGTTTCACATTTGCAGCCCGTAGTTTTTGGCTTCTCACCAGTCACCATCTTGAGAATCAGACACACTTTTTGTCCATTACCCACGCCGACGCCCAGCGCACCACTAACCAAAAGCAAAAAACGCCAGCTCCAACCGGAACTGGCGTTTAGAATTGCGACCCTGACGGGACTTGAACCCGCGACCTCCGCCGTGACAGGGCGGCGCGCTAACCAACTGCGCCACAGGGCCATCATGATTTTTAGTGGTACTCCCAACGGGATTCGAACCCGTGTTGCCGCCGTGAAAGGGCGGAGTCCTAGGCCTCTAGACGATGGGAGCCCGACTTAACGCTGCAAAGAGTTGGCCACTCAATGGCATATTCCGCGTACATCTGCAGTGTATGAACATTGCAATTGCGCGCGCTCTTGGCAACGTAAAGAACTATAGAGGATAAGTACCCTTTTCCCAAAATCCACGGTTGAACTGGAGTTTCTTACTATTTCCGCGGACGCTACTAGTACTCAGATAAGCTCGCAACTATGGCAATTCCGGATTTCATTGTTCAGCTCCGCGAAAAAGTGGGCCACGCTCCGCTCTGGCTCCCCGGTGTCACGGCTATCGTCATTCGCGATGTTCCGCCGAATGCACCGATGTACGCCTTGCCCGAGGTCTTGCTGGTTCGTCGCTCCGATAATGGTGAATGGACCCCAGTCACCGGAATTATCGACCCGGACGAGCAGCCTCACGACGCCGCCGTGCGAGAGGTAAAGGAAGAAACGGGACTCGATGTCACAGTTGAGGCCCTGCTTGGCACTGGCGCCGTTGGCCCTATCGAACACCTCAACGGCGATGTTGCCTCATATCTGGATATCTCCATGCGCTGCAGTGTTGTTGGCGACGACGTCCCCTATGTCGCTGATGATGAATCCACTGATGTCGGATGGTTCCAGATCTCACAGATGCCACCGATGAAGCCACGCTTCCGCCTGATAGTCGCCGATGCAGTGGCGCAGCTCAAGCACCCGGCGGGCTTCAAGCCACGGATGGGCTACCACAAGCGGGAGAAGTAGGTGCCGCAGAAGGAAAAATACAGGCAAGATACGACAAAACCCCAGGCCGTTGATGACCTGGGGTTTTTCGTGCTTGTGGGCCCTGCGGGGCTCGAACCCGCGACCTGCGGATTAAAAGTCCGTAGCTCTACCAGCTGAGCTAAAGGCCCGCGCAACAAAATAGCCTAGCAATAGCGCGCCGATTTTTGATAATTGCCCCCTCGAGAGTCGATAAGTTCACGCCCCGGAACTTTTTACCCCTCCTGTCCGACTGAATTAATAAGCAGGAATACTGCGGACACTTGATGCAGGCTTCGACAAATCCGTCGGAGTACACGCATCGTTTATGTCTACTTTTTCAGTCGAGGAAACATGGATGTCGTCGATATATCTCGTTGGCAATTTGGCATAACCACCGTCTACCACTTCATTTTTGTCCCGCTGACAATTGGTCTAGCTCCGCTCGTCGCGCTCATGCAGACACTGTGGGCCACGACGAAAAATGACCTCTGGTACCGAGCGACACGATTTTTCGGCACCATCTTCATTATTAACTTCGCCATGGGCGTAGCCACGGGTATCGTCCAGGAATTCCAGTTCGGTATGAACTGGTCGGAGTACTCCCGCATGATCGGTGATGTCTTCGGCGGCCCGCTGGCTCTTGAAGGACTCATCGCGTTCTTCCTGGAATCCACCTTCCTGGGCCTATGGATTTTCGGCTGGGGGCGTATCCCCACCTGGATGCACACGCTCTCGATTTGGATTGTCGCTATTGCGGTGAATATCTCGGCGTATTTCATCATCGTCGCCAATTCGTTCATGCAGCATCCTGTAGGCGCGGTCTACAACCCGGAAACCGGCCGCGCAGAGCTTACAGACTTTGGCGCACTGTTGACCAACTCCACTGCCTTGGCAGCTTTCCCGCATGCCGTGGCCAGCTCTTTCCTTACCGCCGGCACGCTCGTTGTCGGCGTCAGTGGCTGGTGGCTGGTTCAGAGCCGCCGCGGTGGCCAGAGCAATACTGTTCACGAACGGACGTTTCACAAGTCCATGAAGGTCGGGCTCTGGACAACTGTGCTCAGCTCGCTGGCGGTGTTTATCACCGGCGATATCCAGGCCAAGCTTATGTTCGAGCAGCAGCCGATGAAGATGGCATCGGCCGAGTCCCTGTGCCACACGCAGACAGATCCAATGTTCTCGATTCTGACCGTCGGTACGCACAACAATTGCGACTCGGTGCTGCATCTCATCGAGGTGCCATGGGTGCTGCCTTTCCTGGCCGAGGGCAAGTTCAGTGGCGTCACGCTCCAGGGCGTGCAGGACCTGCAAGAAAAAGCTGAGGCGGTCTTCGGCCCAGGCAATTACTCTCCGAATCTGTTCGTCACATACTGGTCTTTCCGCGCCATGATTGGGCTCATGGTCGGTTCTCTGGCTATCGCGTTTTTCGCTTGGCTATTTACTCGCAAGGGGCGCGTGCCGACGGGCAAGCGAGCCCGCATTTTCGCCGCTTGCAGTATCCTCGCGATTCCGTTCCCGTTCTTGGCCAGCAGCGCTGGCTGGATCTTTACGGAGATGGGCCGTCAGCCCTGGATTGTGCACCCGAACCCGGATCACGCGGGCGACCCGCGCACCGAGCTGATTCGCATGACCGTCGATATGGGTGTGTCCGACCACGCACCGGCCACGGTGATTATCACCCTGGTGGGCTTTACCCTGCTCTACCTGATTTTGGCAGTGGTGTGGTTCTGGTTGATTCGCCGCGCAGTTATTGCCGGACCTCCGACCGAATCCGCTGAGGCAATCAACGCCATCGGCAATGACCCCGAGCACGCTGGCCCATCGTCCCCAATCGCTACCGATCTGGGCGCGATCATCTCGTCTCCGGTTCGATTCAACAAGGTCCATGCCCAGTCCGCTGCCAGCCCCGACTCCGAAGTCTCCGCGACTGAGGACACAAAGTAGATAAGGATGTATCTCTGACATGTTCGGATTAGATCTTCCCGTTTTGTGGTTTATCCTGATCGCGTTCCTCTTCGCCGGCTACTTCCTGCTCGAGGGCTTTGACTTCGGCGTCGGAATGCTGCTGCCGTTCGTTGGCCGCGATGAACCGCGTCGTAAAGCGATGCTCGGAACTATCGGGCCGGTATGGGACGGCAACGAAGTGTGGCTAATTACCGCTGGCGGCGCGCTCTTCGCGGCATTTCCGGAATGGTATGCGTCCATGTTTTCCGGCTTCTACCTGCCGCTCTTCCTGATTCTGGTGGCGTTGATTGTCCGTATTGTCGGGCTGGAATGGCGCTTCAAAGTCAACGATGAGCGCTGGCGCGCCTGGTGCGACCGCGCAATCATCTTCGGCTCCTGGTTGCCGCCGATTCTGTGGGGCGTAGCGGTCGCGAACCTGGTGCGCGGTGTCCCGCTGAATGCCGACAAGAACTTGGACTCCGGCTTTAGTACCCTGCTCGGGTTGCTGAACCCGTACGCCCTGGTCGGCGGGATTGCGTTTGCGGCTGTGTTCGCTCTTCACGCAGTTACGTTCCTGCGGCTGAAGACCGCCGGCAAGCTACGCGACGAGGTCGG
Source organism: Corynebacterium sp. HMSC055G02 (assembly GCF_001809065.1). NCBI lineage: Bacteria > Bacillati > Actinomycetota > Actinomycetes > Mycobacteriales > Corynebacteriaceae > Corynebacterium > Corynebacterium sp. HMSC055G02. Next base: position 4,205 of record NZ_KV795660.1, read on the forward strand.
CAACGCCGCTCGAATTCCGGCACTGTCGGCGCTGATATTTGGCGGCGTGTTCCTCATCTGGACACAGCTGGGCTACGGAAAGACCTGGCTGTGGGCTGTTGTCGTCATCGCCGTCGCGGGGTTGGTCATTGCCATCTCCGCAACCGTAGGCAACCGCGATGGCATCGCTTTTTCCGCAACCGCGGTCACCGTGACTGCCGTCACCACCGTTGTCTTCGGCGCCATGTACCCGTACCTGATGCCGACGACGCTTGCCGACGGAGTCTCCCTCGATATCTGGAATTCCGCCTCTAACCCCTACACGCTGAAAATCATGACCTGGACCGCGCTGGTGATTACCCCACTGGTGATTGCCTACCAGGCGTGGACATACTGGGTATTCCGCAAGCGGTTGATGGCTGAACGTAAGGTCTCACAGTAGACCGTCCGTTGGAGGTTAGTTTCTAAAAAGTGGCACCTGTCGATCCGAAACTATTCAAGCTGTCGGCCCCAGCCTGGCGTTGGGTCATTTTCGCGGGCGCACTGACCGCCGCGAGCACAGGTGCCACAATCGCGTTGGGGCTGGCAATCGGCACTATTACGGCGCAGGTTCTGGGTGAGGCAACTCCTAATTGGACATTATTCGCGCTGATAGCCACGGCCGCTGTACTCGTTCGGGTGGCCTGCTCCTACGCGCTCGTGCGTTTCGGCCAATCTGCGGGTGCACGCGTGGCCACAGACCTGCGCAGCCGGGCACTGCGAGCCCTGGCTCTGCGCGATCCTCGCACTGTCGACACCGCGCACTGGCGCGCATTGCTTTCGGTCGGGCTCGATGGTGTGGCCGTCTACGTGGCGGAATTCCTCCCCGCACTGGTGGCCGCAGCGCTGGCTACCCCGATGGCACTGGTCGCAGTCGCATGGTTGGACCTCCCATCGGTTGCCATCGCGGTTGTAACGCTGCCACTCATTCCACTGTTCATGTGGCTGGTAGGTCGCCTCACTGAGGGCCGCACAGAACGCCGTCTGGCCGACATCGGCACGGTGCGTGGTCAGATTCTCGACCTGGTCATCGGCCTGCCAACGCTCAAAGCGCACAACATGGCCGACACCCCCAGCGAGGAAATCAAGCGCCTGTCGACCCGCCACCGGAAATCCACCATGGAGGTCCTGCGCATCGCTTTCCTATCCGCGTCGGTCCTGGAATTCCTCACCACCCTGTCAATCGCCCTCATCGCCGTCGGCATCGGTTTCCGACTTCTGGGAGGCCACATGACGCTGGCAACCGGCCTGGCAGTGCTCATCATCGCCCCAGAAATCTATGGCCCGGTGCGCCAGGTTGGCCAGAAATTCCACGCCGCCCAGGACGGTGTGGTCGCTGCCACCGAAGTCACGGAACTGTTAGACAAGGACGCTGGCCAGACTCCAAACTCCACAGACACCACCTCTGAAACTGTGGAAGAGGTGGCCGAAGGAACGTCGTCAAGCAGTGTCCACAGCGCCCCCACGGTCGTGTTCGAACGCCTTTCCGCGCCGGGGCGAGACGGCGTGCGGCCAAGTGAATTAAGCGCCATCGCGCAGCCAGGCACAGTGACGGTGCTGGCGGGGCCGAACGGCGTGGGCAAGACGACAGCGCTGCTTGCGGTCGCCGGCATCGTGCACGAGGGGTTGGAAGGCTCCGTAACTATTCGCGACGGCCAGCGCATTCTCCGTGACCAGGATCTGCTGCGGCGCATCGCGTGGCTGCCCCAGCGCCCAGTGTTGGACGCAGCGACGGTGGGAGACAATTCGCGGCGCTCGCTCGGGCAACGTCAGCGGGAGGCGCTTCGGCGCGAGCTTGCCGACGACACCCGCGACCTCGTCCTCCTCGATGAACCGACAGCTCACCTGGATACCGACAGTGCGCAGTCCGTGATTAGGCTCCTGCACGCACGTGCCCGGCGCGGAGCCACAGTGATTGCCACCAGCCATGATCCGCTGTTGATTGCGGCCGCCGACGGCGTGGTGGAGGTGCAGTCGCGATGACTACTCTGCAAGCGCTTCGTCGCCTGGTGAAACCCCGCGATCTGGTTTGGCCGGTGTTGGCGGGCACCATCACGCTGCTGTCCGCGCTGAGTCTGACCGTGGTGTCGGCGTGGCTGATTACGCGTTCTTGGCAGATGCCACCGCTGATGGACATCACCTTGGCGGTGACGTCTGTGCGCGCGCTGGGTATTTCGCGAGCTGCGTTTCGATACCTCGACCGGTTGGTCTCCCACGATGTGGCGTTGCGCACCGCCGAGCGCTCGCGCGTGAAGCTATGGGAGCATTTCGTGGCCGACCGTACGCTGGCGCTGCGTGAGCGTTCCGATATTGTCACAGCGCTTGGGGCGAATATTGACGCACTTGCCGATGCCGTCGTGCGATCAATAGTGCCCGCATTGGTGGCGCTGATGACCTCTCTCATCGCCGTCATTTTTGTGGCTCTACTCTCGCCTGCCGCTACGGTTCTCCTGGCGGTGGGACTGCTTCTGGCCGGCGGTGTTGCTCCTTACCTGACGTATCGCACCACTGCGCGCTCAAGTCAGCGTCGCGCGGCCGCGCTTCAGTCGCATGCCGCTGCCGTCGAAGCGCTGCTTTCCGACGCCGCCGGCCTGCGTATCCACGGCCAGTTGGATGAGGCAGTCTCTGCCGCGTCATCCTCCAGCAAAACGGTTGCGGCCATCGATGACGCCGCAGGTCGAGCAAATGCCCGCGCCTCCGCACTGAGCACCGCGGCTAGCGTGTTGACCGCTGTCCTGACCGTGGTCGTAGCGTCATGGTTGGTGACGGATTCGGCCGGGGGCGCTGGAGGCGGTTTGCTGCACTCCCCCGAGTGGCTGACAGTTCTGGTTCTGGTGCCGCTAGCTGCTTTTGAAGCGGTTGGTCCGCTGCCAGCTGCTGCGCAAACACTGGCGCAATCGAGGGAAGCCTTGCTGACGCTCGCGTCAAGTGCGAGCGAATCAGAGGAAGCGGATGCCATGCGCTCGTCCCCAGCCCCCACAGCGCCAATTCACACGTCCACGCTCCCTCAGAACCACCTGGCAGTTCGGCCAACTCTGCAGGTTCAAGACTTGATCGTGGGCTACCCCGACGACAACAGCTCGAATACTGCGGAAGGGCCCGCTGCCCAGCCAGCTCAACTGCCGATGCAAAACTTCGAGGTCACCTTTGGCGACTACCGGGAGATCACGGCGCCGTCGGGAAGCGGAAAGACCACGCTGCTGAAAACAATCGCCGGACTAATCCCGCCGGTTGCGGGCACGGTGACTATCACTGACGGAGACGGACGCGAGCTGTGGCGCAGTGCGACAAGTGCCGGAGAGCCCCACGAAAGCACGCAGCAGTGCGACCTGGTGCGCTTCGTCGCCGAGGATGAGCACATTTTCGCCACGACGGTGCGGGACAACATCTCTATTGGTAACCCGCAGATCAGCGACGATGACATCTACTCCGTGCTGGACGCCGTGGGCCTGCGCAATTGGGTCGATGCCGCACCCGACGGCCTGGACACGATTCTGGACAGCGGCGCGGACAGTCTCTCGGGTGGTCAGCGGCGCAGGCTCATTCTTACCCGTGCGCTTGTCAGCACAGCGCCAATCCTGCTTCTCGACGAACCCACCGAACACCTCGACGAAGAGTCGAACCACATCCTGGAAATTCTCCGCAATACCACCGACCTGCCCGGTGGGAGGGGGCGCCGAACGGTGATCGTCGTCAGGCATCCGCGGACGCAGCGCTAACCGGGGCGATCCGATCCGCCAGATAAAACAGATTCGAAAACGGCAGTTCAGCGTGACACAATACTGTACGTGTTAGATACCTCCACGAGTCCACTCAGCGCCGCCAAGCCCGCCGATGCCACGTCCGCGCACATGCGCATCGGCCCCTTTGAGCTCGCTTCCCCCGTGGTACTCGCTCCGATGGCCGGTGTCACCAACGTGGCATTCCGCACGCTGTGCCGCGAGCAGGAGCTGCAGCGTACAGGCACGGTCTCGGGCCTCTATGTCTGCGAGATGGTCACCGCGCGAGCACTGGTCGAGCACAACGAGAAGACCATGCACATGACCACCTTCGCGCCCGACGAGAACCCCCGCAGCCTGCAGCTCTACACCACTGACCCGAAGTGGACCTACGAGGCCGCGAAGATGATCGTCGACGAAAACCTCGCCGACCACATCGACATGAACTTCGGTTGCCCGGTACCAAAGGTCACCCGCAAGGGCGGCGGCTCGGCGCTGCCATATAAGCGTCGCCTCTTCGGCAACATCGTCGCCGCAGCGGTCAAGGCCACGGAGGGCACGGACATCCCGGTGACCGTGAAGTTCCGCGTCGGCATCGATGACGAGCACCACACGCACCTCGACGCCGGCCGCATCGCCGCCGAGATGGGCGCCCAGGCTGTGGCTCTGCACGCCCGCACTGCAGCGCAGCGCTACTCCGGCCACGCTGACTGGTCACAGATCGCGCGGCTGAAGGAGCACATGGTCGACTCCGGCTTCAGCGATATCCCAGTGCTTGGCAACGGCGATATCTTCGCCTCCACCGATGCCCGCAAAATGCTCGACGAGACCGGCTGCGACGGTGTCGTCGTCGGTCGCGGCTGCCTTGGCCGCCCGTGGCTGTTCGCGCAGTTGTCCGCCGAGCTGCGTGGCGAAGAAGTGCCGCCGGCACCAACATTTGGTGAGGTCGCGGGGATTATCCGTCGTCACGCGGAACTGCTCGTGGAGCACGAGGGCGAGCGTAAGGGCTGCCGCGACCTGCGCAAGCACATTGCCTGGTACCTGCGGGGATACCCTGCCGGCAGTGAGGTGCGGAAGTCTCTTGCGCGCGTCGATTCGCTGGCAACGCTCGACGAGATTCTCGCACCGCTTTACGACGGCCCCAGCGCCCACGCCCGCCCGGAGGACGCCGACGGCGCCCGCGGCCGACAGGGGTCCCCTGCAAAGGTGGTATTGCCGGAGGGCTGGCTGGACGACCCGGAGGACGACACCGTGCCCGAGGGCGCGGAGATTATGCACTCCGGTGGCTAAGCTTCGGTTCTGAGCGAGTGTTTACATAACTTTACGAGGGGTAATTGGGGGCTCCCCACTAACGCGCGACGTTGTTGAGGATTGCCTACTATGGAACGCATGCGCACTGTCTACCGAGAACAAATGGACAACTTGGCTCACAGCCTGATTGTGATGTGTGACCGAGTTGGCTCCATGCACAAGCTTGCGAACAAGGCTCTCTTCGAGGCTGATTTGGTCTCGGCTGAAACAGTTCTTTCCCAGATTGATTCTCTCGAGGACCTGCGCCAGGATGCGGAGCAGCGAGCCTTCGAGCTGTTGGCCCGCGAAGCTCCTGTGGCTGGTGATCTCCGACAGATTGTCAGTGGCCTCTACATTGTCGAGGACATCTCCCGCATGGGCGCGTTGAGTGTGCATATTGCCAACGTTGCCCGGCGTCGCCACCCGAACAAGGCACTGCCGGAGCCCGTGGAGGGGTTCTTCCGCGAGATGGCCTCCGTATCTGAGCAGATGACGCATGAAACCCGTCAGGTGCTCATCGACTACGACGTTGACCAGGCATTGGCCTTGGATAAGACCGATGACAGCATCGATGACATTCACCAGCACCTGTTTACGCTGACCAACGACGATAATTGGCCGCACTCCCCTGCGCAGACAGTGGATGTCACTCTGCTGAGCCGCTTCTACGAGCGTTACGCGGATCACGCTGTCGAGGTTGCCGCCCGGATTATTTACCTGGCCACCGGTTACAAGCGCGATGTCTACCTGGACAAGCTCGAGGATGAGCGCGACCAGCGCAGCTTTAACCAACGCCTGCAGGCCTTGGAGCGTCACCTGCGGATGTAGGTTCGTGAAGCTGCAGGCTGTTGGGGGGGGCTGTTGGGCTGCTCGGCGGGCTGGGTGTTGGGCTGAGCTGTAGGGATGTCGGGGTGGCTGCTGGCCTGGGGCGCGGGTTTTTAGGCCGGAGTGGAGCCGTTTTTAAGCCACACTGGGCTAAACACCTCCCCAGCCAAACACTGTCTCAAACCGAGAAACTGACTAGGTTTATGACACTTTACTGCGAGTAAACGCTATTCATCTGACATAAACCTAGTCAGTAACTGTTTGTGCGATTACTTTTCGCGTTAGATGTCTGGAGAATGCCGATTCTTATATCGTGTCCATCCCCGCGACCCAAGAGACAGCCGCTACTCAAGAGACAGCAACAAAAGACTTCTTTGACATTAAATCTGGGGTGACTGCCAGAACTCCCTGATCTGCCCCATCAATGGGCACAACGATTACCACGTTACCTGCGATTTCGCCGTTCTCATACACCGTCTCGAGGGTGTCAAACTCGTCAGGCGCCACCGCCCAAAGCTCCGTTTCGTCCGTGGTTTGGCCACCTGCAGTTACATAATTAATACCAAGCCAGGAACTCTGCCCCTGAGGGTCATTCCCCTTGTACTTTGCAGTAACATGCACAAGTCCGTATACAAACCCCTCTGGAGCAGGGTCATTGAACTGATTTTCCGCCAGAACCTCATCGTTAGCGTTTAGATTTACGCTATCGATAGTAATGGCCCACTGCTCACTTTCGATGGTCGTTCCAATCGGCAACGGATTCTCCCGACTACTGCCCGCAGCACCAGAATCGGAAGAATCAGATTTGCTTCCATCCGGGCTAGAGGCAGTCGTATCCCGATTGAACGCATCATCCACGGCATTGCCTACCGAAGAAACAAATACAATTGGCGCAATGAGCAATCCCAACACAGAAAGAATCAGAGCGATAAGAGCTGGTTTTTTGGTAGTTGCGCGCTGAAACAGTCCGACGACCGATAAAATAAATGCAACCGGTAGCGCCACCCAACCAATAATCAAAGCCCCCGGGATACAACCGAGTAAACCAATAATCGCAACTACAAGTGCAATGTAACCGACAATTGGCTTCGGCGCTTTCTCTTCGGCGATTACTGGCCAAGATTGCTCACCCACAGGGGAAAACTGAGGATTGAACTGCGCGTTTTGCTGGTTATCCATAATTGAATAACTCCTATGTAAATATATTTACCCAGATCCCTCTACAGTTTTCCGGGGGACGCTCGATTGCGTCTTCGGAAGATTACCCCGCCCGATAACAAACAGACAATTCCGCCCCAAAACAAACATTATTTTCACCCCCGGCCCCACACCGAAACAAACAGCAATCTCATAAACTGCAACAACAAAAAGAACCCCGTACCTCGCGTGAAGACGCGTGAAGTACGGGGCTCTTTCTTTTTGCTTATTACGGCATACGCAAAGCGTTTAACCGAAGCGACCGGAGATGTAGTCCTCGGTTTCCTTCTTGTCTGGATTCTCGAAGATCTTCTTGGTCGGGCCAACCTCGACCAGGCGACCCGGCTTACCGGTTGCCTCGAGGGAGAAGAACGCAGTCTGATCGGACACACGAGCTGCCTGCTGCATGTTGTGGGTCACGATGACGATGGTGAATTCTTCCTTCAGCTCATGAATCAGGTCCTCGATTGCCAGAGTGGAAATCGGGTCCAGTGCGGAACACGGCTCGTCCATCAGCAGAACTTCCGGCTCAACTGCAATTGCGCGTGCGATGCATAGACGCTGCTGCTGACCACCGGAGAGGCCACCGCCCGGCTTGTCCAGGCGGTCCTTCACCTCATCCCAGAGGTTGGCGCCGCGCAGGGACTTCTCGGCAACCTCCTGGAGACGAGCCTTGTTCTTAACACCGGCCAACTTCAGGCCAGCCACGACATTGTCCTCGATGGACATGGTCGGGAACGGGTTCGGACGCTGGAACACCATACCGATGGTGTTACGAACGGAGACCGGGTCAATCTTCGGGCCATAGATGTTTTCGCCGTCGAGAAGCACCTCGCCAGTGACGTAGGCACCCGGGATGACCTCGTGCATACGGTTCAGCGAACGGAGCACGGTGGACTTACCACAGCCGGACGGGCCAATGAATGCGGTAACGGAACGCGGCGGGACGTGCAGGTCGACGTTCTGCACAGCGTGGAAATCGCCGTAGTAGATGTTGACATCGTTAAGGTCTAGGCGCTTAGCCATGGTCTTTCAAAAACCTTCCTTGAAATAGCGGACGTTAGGCGCCCAGCATTAACTGCTCTTGACGGAGAACTTGGCGGATACGACGCGCGCCAGGATATTGATGAGGGCAATGATGAGAACCAGCGTGAGCGCTGCGCCCCACATCTTGTCGAATGCCGCACCGGTATTACCGGCCTTGTACATGTCCAGCATGAACAGTGGCAGCGAGGACTGCGACTGGCCGAACGGGTTGTAGGTAATGATTCGCGAGGTTGCAACCAGGATCAGCATCGGTGCGGACTCACCCATGACGCGGGCGACGGCCAGCATGATGCCGGTGACGATGCCCGACAGTGCGGTCGGAAGCACGATCTTCAAAATGGTCTTCCACTTCGGAACACCCAGAGCGTAAGAGGCTTCACGCAACTCGTGCGGAACGATACGCAGCATTTCCTCGGTGTTGCGGACAACGATTGGCAGCATCAGCAGAACCAGTGCCAGCGACACGGCGAAACCGGAGCGGCTCATGCCGAACATGACCACCCACATCGAGTAGATGAACAGCGACGCAACAATCGACGGCACACCGGAGAGGATGTCGACCATGAAGGTGGTGACCTTGCCCAAGCGGGAGTTACCTGCGTACTCGACCAAGTAGATAGCGACGAAGATACCGAATGGCACGGTCATGAGAGTTGTGACCAGAGCCTGAACCAAGGTACCGACGATTGCGTGAGCAACACCACCGGCAGATGCACCAAGGGTGACACCGCGCTGGGAAGCAGTCCACCACTCACCACTCAGCAGTGACGGGGTACCTCGGACGACAAGCTCAAAGAGAACCCACACCAGCGGGATCAGGGCAAGAGCCATGCAGAAGTAAATGAGGACCGTGGAGACGTTGTCCGCTACCTTGCGGGAACCCTTAATCTGGGTGAATGCCGACTCCGTGGTGGGGACCATGTCTGCGGGGCCGTGAGGCGAAGAATCAGTAGTTGAACTAGTCATTGTTACTTCTCGTTTCTTTTCCTACGACCTTGCTACTTCTTCGCAATGATTCGGGCTGCGGAGTTGACCACGAAGGTCAGCAAGAACAGCACCAAACCTGCGGACATGTATGCGCCGGCCTTGAGGTTGTCATTGAACTCCGGTGCCGCATTGGCAATTGCGGTTGCGAAGGTGGTACCGCCGTCGAAAAGCGAACCACGGAATGCCGAAGACGGAGAGATTACGAGGTACAGAGCCATCGTCTCACCGAGGGCACGTCCCAGACCCAGCATCGAGCCGGAGATAAAGCCAGAACGACCGAATGGCAGAATGGCCAGCTTGACCATCTCCCAACGGGTCGCACCGAGAGCCAGCGATGCCTCAATGTGACCACGCGGGGTCTGAACAAAGACCTCGCGGGTGGTAGCCGCGATAACCGGCAGAATCATAATTGCCAGCACAATGCCACCGGTGAAGAGGTTTCGACCAGTCTCGAAGGCCGGCGAGTTTGGGTACAGGGCAAACATCGGGATAAAGCCCAGTGTCTTAGCCAACCACCCGTACAGACCGGCCAATGCCGGACCGAGAGCCATAAAACCCCACAGACCGTAAACAATCGACGGCACTGCGGCCAGCAAATCCACGAGGTAGCCCAGCGGCTTGACCATCTTCTTTGGAGCATAGGCAGTCAGGAAGATGGCAATACCCAGCGCAACCGGCATCGCCAGAATCAGCGCCAGGATGGAAACCGCGACGGTCACCAGAAACATGTTCGGAATACCGAAGTACATGGCGGAGGTATCCGCCAGGTTCCATCGTTCGGTGTAGGTGAAGAAGTTCGCTTCGTTACGGGACATTGCCGGAACTGCGCGCAGGAGCAGGAACACTGCAATTGCGATGATGGCAGCAGTCACCAATGCGGAAGATCCTACCGCCAGAATCTTGAAGATTCGGTCACCAGGACGAACAACGCCGGACTGAATGGCTTGCTCTTCCGAGCTCTCGTCGCCGGAGGAATCCACCTGCGGTGCTGAGGACTGCAACAGACTGCTGTCTACAGCCTCCTGCTTCCCTTCAATGGGAGTCGAGGAACTCATGATCTCATTTCCTAAGTAGAAGTGATTTGTGCTTCAACGCACATGAAGACCGATTGGCCTCAGTACCCCTCTACGAGCGGTACCCAATCAACTGAGGTGTCGATATATAAAGCCAACCGGTCTACGTCAGGTTTTCGGCCTACAGCTCAAATCTGCGTGGCCGGCTGAAGTAATCCTCGCGCCAATCGGGTAACAACAGAGCCAACTCTGCTTTCACCCGCGTTGCGCGCAACGAATTACTTGATAGCGTCAACCGCTGCGGACAACTTGTCCTTGAACTCACCCTGAACCGGGATGTAACCCCGCTCTTCGAGCTCTGGGCCCTGGCCCTCTTCCAGAACAACCTTCAGGAAGCTCTTAACCAGGTCACGAGTCTCCTCGTCGTAACCAGCGGAGCAGACGATTTCGTAGGTGGTCAGAATCAGCGGGTAAGCGCCATTCTCATCCATTGCGAACAGAGCGTCGGTGTCAACAACCATGTCGTGACCCTCAGTCTTGAACGTGACGGAATCCAGAGCCTTACCGACGGTGTCGTTGTTCAGCTCAACCGGGCCATGACCAAAGTCCATCTTGGCAATGCCCAGGTCCTTGTCCTTAGCGAAACCAGCCTCAACGTAGGTGATAGCACCGTCGATGTTGGAAACCTCGTCGACAACACCAGCCGAGCCGTTAGCGCCCTGTCCAGTAGCAGTCGGGAAGGACTTGGAAGCCTCGTGCTTCCACTGCTCCGGAGCAGCTGCGCTCAGGAACTTCATGAAGTTATCAGTAGTACCGGACTCCTCAGAGCGGTAGACAACCTTGATGTCCTTCTCCGGCAGCTTCGCGTCCTTGTTGACCTCAGCAATCTTCGGGTCGTTCCACTTGGTGATCTTGCCGTCGAAGATTTCAGCAACCAGAGCCGGAGTCAGAGTGACATCAACGCCCTCGAGGTTGTAGGCAACGGCAACCGGACCGATAACCATCGGCAGGTGCCATGCATCGTTACCATCGCAGCGCTTCTTAGCCTCTGCAACCTGGTCCTTGCCGTCCTTCTCCTTCAGCGGAGAGTCGGAGCCAGCGAAAGCAACGGTGCCGGCAATGAACTGAGTTTGACCGGAACCAGAGCCAGATGCGTTGTACGACAGGGTCGAGCCGGCCTCTTCAAACTTGGTGGCGAACAGGTCCATTGCACGCTGCTGCGAGGTAGCGCCCTCGCCCTGCAGCGTTGGCCCTTCAGCACAAGCAGCCAGGGTAAGGCTTGCAACAGCGGCCAGGCCAATGACGGATGCCGCACGGTTCTTCTTCAGCACAGTAAATCCTCCGGGTTTACACAATGAGTGAAACAGTTCTCGTGGAACCGCCACACTCCGGTCCACTGCGCTGAACCTATCTAGCGATAGTAACCGGAACCTTTTCAGAACATTAACAATTGGTGAACGTCGCAAGTAATTCTTTATATATCCTCATTTTCCCTGTAAGAGGCCCTAAAATGCGCCCCTGAAACACTGAAGTTTGGACAGCATCTCCCCAAAATCACAAATATCATTGCCCCGCGACAGAGGAAAACCACCTAAAACTGAGACAAACCTAAGCTCACCCTCTCCAATAAATCACCCCTCCCCAACAACTCGCCTCCAATAAACCGAACCGTCACATTTACGCGCCGTACATCACATCACGGCGAGCCACTTCAAAGCCGACCGCACGGTAAGTGCGCACTGCCGGCGCATTGTCGCCTTCGACATAGAGAATTACCTTTTCCGCTCCCCGGCTCCGGAGATGGGAAAGTCCAACATTGGTCAACCATCGCCCCAGACCGCGTCCGCGCGCCTTCGAGCGCAGTCCAATCACATAGACCTCACCAGTTGGCACAGACTCCTCAGCGTGCCACTTCGTCCAGTGGAAACCGCAAATCTCCTCCGCACTGTCGCGCGCCCCGGCCACATCCGCAGCAAAGAACACGCCCTCCGGGTCGAACCACTGCACATCCCGAGCGCGATCGAGTTGTGGCTGTGACCAACCACCCTGCTCCGGATGCCAATCAAACGCCTCGTTATTCACTGCCAACCACGCTCGATCTACCGCTGCCGCGCCCCACTTCGCACGTGCCGCAGTCAGGGTCAAGGCTTCAACATCATCACGCTTATCGACGTCCCCCGCCGCCTTCTCCAACGCTGAGCCCGAAACGGACATCTGCAACAGCTCGCGGACAACCTTGCGTCCCGTCAACTCTGCCAAGCGGCTGGCACCGGCGACATCACCGTGAGCCCAGATAGGCAGACGCTCGCCGACCTCAGCATCGATGTGCGCAAGCAGCTTCGCCCCCACTCCTTGCTTACGAAACTCCGGGTCAACAACCATCTCCACAGCATCCGGCGCAACGGCGGCCAGGCCCAAGTAACGGTCGTTCTCAATAATCGCAAAGTGTCGATGCCCGAAAGATTCGTCGTCAAGCCCTCGGACGAAAGCCTCGCCGAACGCCTCCACGCCGTCGGCGGAGTGGGCGTGCTGCAGTAGCGTATCGGCGGCGGTGGTGTCTACGTCAAGCAGTTCGGTTACGTTCATACGCCCCACCCTATACACAGCAGCGAATTCAACACTTCCCCGATGTCGTCTGAGCCAAAAGCGATGGGGTACTAATAGAGTGTGTCCATTTCCCGACGACAGAAGAAGATCGGTGGCTCTATCCTCGCCGTTGCCGCGCTGGTGATTGCCACCGACATGGGCTTCGCCAGCCATGCGGAGTACAAGCTCTCCGAGCATATTCAGGAGACTGCTCAGCTGGAGATGACCCCATACGTCGCCATTGGTGGCAAGGCCTACTTGTCCTCTTTTGTTACGGGAAAATGGAGCTCCGTAACCTCGCGCATCCGCGATGTCGAGGTGCCCGACTTCGGCTTGGTATCTCTGGAGTACGGAGCCTCCAACGTTAAGGTCCCGGCATCGGCGGTGCTCAGCGGTAATTTCCCAGAATCGCCGACGAAGCAGTACTTCACTAAGCTCTCGCTCGACGGTGTCTCTCTGGGAAACAAGCTGGGACTGACAGACTTGAGTATCCAGAGCCTGAAGGACTCCTCCCCCACCGGCGGCTGGGAGACCGAGGCTATCTTCGAGGCCACGCCAGCCGGATGGCAGGGAAAAACCCAGGTTACGGCGAAGTTGCGCATTGTCAGCCGCGACGTGGTCATTACGCCGATGGAGATTATTTCTGCGCCCTCGTCCCCAACGGATTCTAAAAGCCACATCAAACCTGAGCTGTCTGAGGCTGATACGCAGCACATCATGGACACCTTCGCTCTGACGCTGCGGGATTCAGAGATACCGATGGGCATGCCGGCGACTCGCGTGTACGTGTCGGGCGGTTCTATCACCATCGAAGGCGAACAGATTCTGTGCACCGTGTCGCCAACAAACTTCATGCCGCCGACATCCCAGCAGGATGCCGAGGCGTCAGCTCAATCCACGGAGAAGCTGCCGGAGAAGAACTGTCGGGTGCGTCGCTAAGGCCGTCGTCAAGCATCGCCGTTAAGCGTCAGTGCAGCGTTAGCACCATGCGACAACAGCCCATACATGGCCACAAGAGCTTCAGCGGTAGAGTGTGAAGCATGACCGAGAAGAATGGCAGCAACCAGACAGACGCCGCTGCACAGGAGCCTGCAGCTGCGGAAGCCCCTCGCCTCGACGGCAACGAGGCCATCAACCGCGCGGCCGAACAGGCCAAGAGCACCGCTACGCGCAACATCACTGAGCTTGAGGGGCTCCCGATCCCCGACGAGACCGCTAACCTGCGCTTCGGCCCGAATATTCACGACGGCCTGCTGGCACTACTGCCGCTGGTCGGCGTGTGGCGCGGTGAGGGGCAGGCGAACACTGTCGTCGACGGCGAGTACAACTTCGGCCAGCAGCTCATTTTCAGCCACGATGGCGAGAACTACCTGAAGTATGAGTCGCGCATCTGGAAGCTGGACGAAGAAGGCAAGCCGACCGGCCCTGACCAGCGCGAAACAGGATTTTGGCGCATTAACAACGAGGACGAGATTGAGTTCATCTGCGTCCACTCCACCGGCGTCACTGAGATCTACTACGGCAAGCCGGTTTCCGAGCGTGCATGGGAACTGCAGGCAGCCTCCACAATGGTCACTGCTACCGGTCCTGCATCCCTTGGCCCGGGCAAGCGCCTCTACGGTCTGATGCCGAACAATGATCTCGGGTGGGTAGACGAGCGCCTGCGGGATGAGGAATTCGCTCCCCGCATGTCCGCGCAGCTCAAGCGCTACGCGGGCTAGGTTCTCCCCGCTTTACGACGGGCGTTGTGGGGCCCTACTGCGTCGCCCAACTGCATCAAGCCCTACTATTTGGGGCCCTACTGCGTCGCCAGCGCCTTGTCACACAGGTCGCGGAATTCCTTTTCCGCGATTGCATCCGGCTGCCGGATGGGCTCACCATCGATGGACTTAACCACGACCGCGATACGCACCGAAGACACCAGCCATACCGCATCGGCGGTGAATAGGTCCCCGGGCACCAGGACCGTCGGGGTGACTTCCCAGCCGCAGTTGGCGGCTGTTTCAAACAGCGCTGCCTGAGTTGTGCCCGGCAGCACTCCTTCACCGGGGTTGGGAGTCAGCAGTTCATTGCCGCGCTGAACGATGATGGTCGATGTTGGGCCTTCCAAGAGCTTGCCCTCTGCGGACGTGAAGATGACATCGTCAAAACCCTTGGACTTGGCATAGCGCAAAGCGGCCATATTAGCTGCGTATGACAACGTTTTCGCGCCGATGAGCGCCCACGGTGCACGGGAGCCAAGGTCGAGCGCGAAACCGCGCTCTGCAAGCATGACCGATACCGGCTTCAGACGGTTTTCCGCCACCTTTTCCGCGGAGCTAGCCAAAACGTAGCCAGTCGGCTCTCCGGTGGACTCACGACCACGCGAGTACACCCACCGCAACGTCGCATCCCCCTCAATTGACCTATCGCGCAACTCCTGTAGTGCGACCTCGGTAGCCGCCCGCCACTGCTGCAGATCTGGGGTTGGCAAATCCAGCATTAGCGCTGACGATGCGAATCGCTTCTCGTGCCGGTCAGTATTACAGGTATGACCACCCCTGACCAGGAGTGTTTCAAAAACTCCGTCGCCGCGAATAGCTCCGAGATCATCCGCGTAGAGGAACGGCTGTCCTGCCTCGACAGCAACCGGGCCGCCGTCTGCGAAGACGTCGATAAGCACTAGAGAAGAAAGCGAATCCGTCATGCACACAAGCTTAATCCATGCTTAATTTGAGGATTTCTGGTTAACATGAGGGAGTGAGTGTTGAGTATGTAAGTCCTTTGATGTCTCACGTGGCTGGCGCCGCTGCCCTCGAACTGGGCGGACAGATGGAAGGTTTGGAGAAGGCCTCAGAGAACGCCCCAGACGGAAACTCAGCGAAAAACGTTGAGCAAACCACAGGGCAAGCTAGCGTGGCATGGCACTACGGCCGTCCGCTGGTAGAGCAACGTCACCTGCAGGAGGACTGCGGCGTAGTAGATCGCTCGTACTACCGCGTTATTGAGGTCACTGGCGAGGATCGCCTGACCTACCTCAACACACTTTTTTCGCAGAAGGTCGACGAAGCCGCTCCCGGCACTGTCACTGAAGCACTGAACCTGGATGCAAACGGTCACGTTCTCCATCACATGACGTTGACTGTTTTGGACGATTCCGTGCTTATCGACGTGCCCCCTGCCGGCTTCGACTCCCTGTTGAAGTACCTGAACATGATGGTGTTCTGGTCCAAGGTGGAAATTGCTGAGGTAGAAAGGGCGATTATTTCCGTCATGGGGCCGAATGCCCCTGAGGTCCTGGTAGCCGCTGGTCTCGCATTCCCGCAGGTGGGTAAAGCTACGACTGTGGGACATTCCTACGTCCGGCACCTGCCGTGGCCACGCGGCGGGCGTGTGGATGTGCTCGTACGCCGACAGGATTTAGTCGGTGCTTGGGACGCGCTGGTGGCCGCTGGCGCCTCCCCAGTCGGCCTGATGGGCTGGGAGGCCGAACGCGTAGTCTCCTTGCGGCCCGAGCTGGGAATCGACGTAGACGAGAAGATGATTCCGCATGAGGCTCCCCGCTGGATTGCTTCTGAATTCGACACGGCTGCCGTGCACTTGGACAAGGGCTGCTATCGCGGCCAAGAGACGGTATCACGTGTCCACAATGTTGGTCGCTCCCCACGAGTTTTGGTGATGCTGCAGCTCGACGGCTCGGCCACCCTGCCGGAAACCGGCAATCCAGTGATGATGGGCAAGCGCGCCGTGGGCCGCGTGGGCACCGTCGTGCAACATGCCGATTACGGCCCGATTGCTTTGGCTCTGCTTAAACGCTCAGCTCAGGAGCGCGAGGGCCTTGTGGTGGGTGACTGCGCCGTGGCCGTCGACCCTTCCTCCATCGACCGCGTTGAGCAGCTGCCGCCGGGCCGTGTGGCCATCAACCGCCTGCGTGGGAAATAGGTAACAGGAAATAGGTAAAGCCACCAGACAGAGTGGTGAAAAAATAACTTTTTCCATTCTTTTTCAGAAAGGACATTTCCCCAGGTCACTACGCATATTGAGTTGCCTGAGCGCGAGGACACGACCCACTATGGGCCTCCCCGCGTAACCCCTTCGTCTAAAAATCAGCTATGGTGTCTTACAGGAATTAACGCAATAAGACATAAGTGGGTCGGCCGTATCCCCGTGCCGTCCCACGGATTACACAAGGGGGTCAGGCCATGGGTCGCGGCCGTGCGAAAGCAAAGCAGGCGAAGGTTGCCCGGCAGCTCAAGTACGATTCACCAGAAATGGATTTGGAACGTCTGCAGCGGGAACTCGTCGGCAAGTCGAACGAGTCCGATCGAGACGACTATTACTCTGACTGGGAGGAATGGGCCTCAGGCGCTGGTCGCGACAGCTAGCGCAAGCTAACCGCTGTCGTATTTTCCGCAAAGCGTTTCTATTTCAATAAAGCAAGCACCCACCAACGATTCCGTTGGTGGGTGCTTGCTTTTGCTTCGTCGACTGCGTTTATGCTCGGCCGATTATGTTCGGCCGCGGCGAATCAATCCGAGTTACTGACTGCGTTTATGACAAAAATCGCCCGAAAAACGGCTCGAAAGTGTCATAAACTCATACAGTTTCACATTTGCAGCCCGTGGTTTTCTGGGATCTCCGTTGTGCAACCCGCATCCCGGCCGCCCGTCGCAGTAAACCGACGGCCGGCCGACGCTTAGAAGCGCGGGTGGCTGCCGCGCAAAACAGCCCCGTCCTCGCCCGCCTCGCTCTTGCGGACAGTACCCAGCTCCCAAGCGTTGATGTGGCGGGCAGTCAGCAGAGCCAGTGCACGATCGCGGTCCTCTGCAGAAACAATCGCAACCATACCAACACCCATGTTGAAGGTCTTCTCCATCTCCTCGCGGGAGACGTTGCCGAGCTCAGCAATGGTCTTGAAGATCGGCCCCGGGGTCCATGTTGCGCGGCTCATGTCAGCGGTCAGGCCTTCCGGCATGATGCGAACCATGTTGCCAGCCAATCCACCACCGGTGACGTGGCAGAAAGTGCGGACCTCGGCCTCGTTCATCAGAGCCAGGCAGTCCTTCGCATAAATCTTGGTTGGCTCCAGCAGCTCCTCCCCGAGGGTGCGGCCGAAGTCCTCGACGTAACCGTCGAGCTCCAGACCGGCCTTCTCCAGGAGAACGTAGCGAGCCAGCGAGTAGCCATTGGAGTGAAGTCCAGAGGACTCCATGGCGATAATGACATCGCCCTCACGCACGCGGTCCGGGCCGAGAAGCTTGTCCTCTTCCACGACACCGACGCCGGTAGCGGAGACATCGTACTCACCCGGTTCCATCACACCCGGGTGCTCTGCAGTCTCGCCACCAAGGAGGGCGCAACCCGCCTGGACGCAACCCTCGGCGATGCCGGAAACGATCTCGGCGACGTGCTCCGGCACGACCTTGCCAATTGCAATGTAGTCCTGCAGGAACAGCGGCTCGGCGCCGCACACAACCAGGTCATCGACGACCATGGCGACCAGGTCCAGGCCAATGGTGTCGTGCTTGCCGACGGCCTGCGCCACGGCCAACTTGGTTCCCACACCATCGGAGGATGCGGCCAGCAGCGGCTTTTCGTAGTTGCCCAGTGCAAACAGGCCGGCAAAACCACCGAGCCCGCCACGGACCTCTGGGCGAGTGGCCTTCTTGGCAATCGGGGCGAATAGTTCAACGGCGCGGTCGCCGGCTTCGATGTCGACACCGGCTGCAGCGTAGGAAGCACCAGAAACGTTCTCGGTCATTAGAGGCTCTCGCTTTAAACTTTCTCCCCCGGGCGGCGTTACTGCCGTATCCGGGAGTATTGGCGGACCGGGAACAAAGCAACGGCTGCAATCTACAGCACCGCTTGCGCTTCGTTCTCGGTTCAGTTCTCGTAGTTCATTCTAAGGAGGTTTCGAGGCTAATTGCTCGTTGCGGCTTTGGCAGCCTGGGCTGCCTGCATCCTCTCAACCGCTGCCGCATTCGGATTGCCCTCCGGCAGACCCAGCGGGTACTTGCCATCGAAGCAGGCACAGCACACTTCGCTCTTTGCCTGTTCGGAAGCGGCGACCATGCCATCGATGGAGACAAATCCCAGGCTGTCGGCACCAATCGCGGTTGCGATACCGGAGACAATGTCATTCTCATCGACACCGTTGGCCAGCAGCTCGCCCGGAGAGGCGAAGTCAATGCCGTAGAAGCACGGCCATTTCACCGGCGGTGCGGCGATGCGCACGTGCACTTCCTTTGCACCGGCCTCACGCAGCATGCGAATCAGGGCACGCTGGGTGTTGCCGCGGACAATGGAATCATCGACCACGACCAAGCGCTTACCGGCGATAACTTCCTTCAGCGGGTTCAGCTTCAGTCGGATGCCCAGCTGACGAATCGTCTGCGAAGGCTGAATGAAGGTACGCCCCACGTAGCCGTTTTTGGTCAGCCCCTGTCCAAACGGGATGCCCGATTCCTGGGCGTAGCCAACAGCGGCCGGGGTACCGGATTCCGGCACCGGCATCACCAGGTCACCGTCAGCCGGGAACTCACGTGCCAACTGGCGGCCCAGCTCAAGACGCACCGCGTTGACGGAGCGACCACGGATGTTGGAGTCCGGGCGCGCCAGGTAGACGTACTCAAAAATGCATCCAGCGTGGGCGGTCTCGGCAAAACGCTGCGAACGCACACCAGAAGCATCAATGGTCACCATCTCGCCTGGCTCGATCTCGCGGACGAACGATGCACCGACGATATCCAGCGCGCAAGTCTCGGATGCGACTACCCAGCCACCGGACAGGCGCCCCAGGCACAGCGGGCGCACACCGTATGGGTCACGCGCGGCGTACAGCGTCTCGCCATCGGTGAAAGTAAGACAGAAAGCACCCTTCAAACGCGGCAGCAGTGCCATCGCGGCCGCTTCTACATTGGTGCTGCAGCCGTAATCTTCGGGGTGGTCAATCTTGCCGGTTTCGTCGGCAAGCAAAGTGGTCATGATTGCGGAGTCACTGGGCAGCTCGCCCTCTTCACGCAGCAGGCCCTTGTCGACCGCCTCATGGAACAGCGTGAGGTGGTTGGTCAGGTTGCCGTTGTGCCCCAGCGCGATGTCCGTGCCGTCAGAGGCCATCTGGAACATCGGCTGTGCATTCTCCCACGCAGGAGCGCCAGCGGTGGTGTAGCGCGTGTGCCCCACCGCTACGTGCCCCTTCAGGGCGTCGAGCGTCTGCTCATCAAAAACCTGGGAAACAAGCCCGAGATCCTTGAATACGAGAATTTGGTCGCCGTCGCCGACTGCGATACCGGCGGCTTCCTGGCCGCGATGCTGCAGGGCAAACAGGCCATAGTAGGTGAGTTTGGACACGTCTTCGCCAGGTGCCCAAACGCCAAAAACGCCACATTCTTCGCGCGGGGATGTCTCCCCCAGATCGTCGTAAGGCGAAATTGGCAAAAGTTTGGACTTTGGTGCACCTGAAATGTTGGTATCGGCCACGACATTCACACTAATAGCCCCACCCGCCTAGGCACCAATTCAGCACCCCCCCCACGGGCTTTAAGAAATGCGCGCCACCGGCAGATGATTCCCAATTTCCGCCGCGCGCGTGCCCGACATATCGATGTGCGCCTGCACCTGCTCTAACGTGATCATTCCGCACGCGAGTCCCAGCCAAATCTCCGGCGACATCTCCACGACATTGGGCGGCGTACCGCGTGTGTGCCTGGGCCCCTCAATACACTGGACCGCGACGAAGGGCGGCACACGCACCTCGACGCTATGCCCCGGCGCCTCTTGGGCGAGCATCCGCACGGACAGACGCACCGCTTTGGCAAGGCTCGCACGCCTTAACGACGACCCCTGCGCCCCATCCGCCCCGATGAAGGGGACAGCCTCTTGGTCAGACAGCAACTCGCGGCCGAGAAGCCGTTGCGCCGCCCAGGGTGCGGCGGTGGAAAGAGCGCTGCGAACGTCGAAAGGCGAGATTTTGGATACCATAACCTCATCCTAGAGTTATGCTTTCATATATGGATACGCAGTCAACTGAAAAAGCTGAACAGGTGCATGCTCCAGCGTCACCATCTCTTGTACTCCGTTTTATGGCGTCGCCGACCGATGTCATTATGGCCGGAACCAATTCCGTCCACGGCGGCCGTGTGTTGCAGTGGATTGACAAGGCCGCTTACGCCTGCGCGACCGGCTGGTCGGGACGCTACTGCGTGACTGCGTACTTCGGTCACATTCACTTCACTCGCCCGATTCCCAGCGGCCACATTGTTGAGGTGCGCTCCAAGATTGCGCATACCGGCCGCAGTTCCATGCACATCGTCAATGAGGTGCTCTCGGCTGATCCGCGCGAGGGCAAGTTCACCCGCGCAGCTGACTGCCTGGTGATCTTCGTAGCCATGGATGAAAACGGTAAGTCGACTCCGGTGCCGAAGTGGGTGCCGCAAACAGAGGAAGAAGAGCGCGTTGAGAAAGCCGCTCTTTCCCGTTTTGAGCTCCGCCGCGACATCGAAGCCAGCATGCGCGCGCAGACCTACTCCGCGGACTCTTCCGCACCCGAACTGACCACACGTTTCCTGGCAAAGCCGACCGATGTCAACTGGGGCGGAAACGTCCACGGCGGCACCGCCATGGAGTGGATCGACGAGGCTGCGACGGCAGTTACCACCAACTGGGCAGGGCGCCAGACCATTTCTGTCTACGCAGGTGGTATTCGCTTCTACAGCCCAATCCACATTGGCGACCTGGTTGAGGTGCGCGCACGCATCCTGCGTACAGGCACGACCTCGATGCACCTGTCGGTGCAGGTCTACTGCTGTGAGCCCCGCAAGGGTGTCGGCGGCCTGCGCAAGGCACTGCATTCGACCATGACGTATGTCGCAATTGATGACGATTTCAACCCGCAGCCGGTACCGCACTTCCAGCCGACGACGGATGAGGACAAGCGCCTGCACGCTCACGATCTGTCACTGAAGGCATTGCGTGACAAGTACAGCCCGCTGCCGCTGATTGAGCGCGAACAGGATTAAGCCGCCTGGCTACCCGGCTTCCTGTTTTTCCACCAGATGGATAGGAACATCCAGCCAATCAGCGCGAAGGTGATGTAGGTGACGTACCGGTCAATCGTCTGCAGGGAGCCCTGGATGCTTGGGCCAAACTTCAGGCCCAAGTACAGGTAGAAGCACTTGAGCATTGCGGCACAGAAGAAGAGGTACACGCCTACTACCCAGCCGCGCACCTTCGCAATACCACCGATGGCCACGACAATCGTGGCCGGAATCGGCGAGAATGGCACAAACGATGCCAGCACACTCAGCCCGATGCGTTCATAGATGAAGTTCTCCATCTTCTTAAACCATCGCGGTGGGTGTCCGCCGAAACTCATCGTTATGAATTCCGGCCCCCACTTCTTGCCCATCCAGTAGAAGAACGGCATGAACTTGATTGTCGAAAGCGCCGCAATCACTACAACAGCGAAGAGGAAGAGCGGCCGGTCCTCGTTTTCCGACGCGAGAATCAGCACCGACAGATTCGATCCTGTCAGCCATGTGTGCAAGAACGTGTACTTGAGCAGCAAAACCGCACGGAACGGGATGATTGCAAAGCCGTACACGGCAACCAGCATCAGCGATGCATAGAGAAGCTTGTCTATTTTGTCCGGCTCACGCAGGAAGCTCGGCAGATCCTCACGAGGGTCGTGCTCGGCCTCGTTACGCATGTCGGGTGAAGTCATGAACCACAGTTTAACTGCACGCCCTCTTCTGCAGCAGGAGCCGCAGACTAGGCCATTACGTACGGCTCAGACGCACTCGCCAAGGACGAGCGCAGCGCCGCCTACTATCCTGAGAAGATATGACCACCGATTCACCCGCGCCTGTGCCCGCACAGCAGCCTCACGCAGCACGGTCTGAGTCTTCCTCACCATCGCTTGACGACGGCCAGGAGAACGCATCCTCACCGAGCATGCTGCAACGTGTTCGCGCCGCTATCCCGCCTGTTTCCATCCTGGTACTGACGGCGGTATTCCTCTTCGCCGGGTGGTTCACGCTCTTCGGTCCTATCAATGTTCTGGCGTGGCGTGGTGGCACGTTCCCCCGCACCGAGGCAGACCGCCCTTACTATCAGCAGGCTCTGAAGGATGTTGCGCGCTATCAGTACGAGGAGCAGCCCTCCCCTGAGGTTTACTTCGGCCTGGCGTGTGGCGCTACTGATGACGACATCCGCAGCGTTATCCCCAAGGTCGGCGAGCACCCGAATTCAGACGCAGACCCAACTGCTGATGCAGATGCCGTCGCCGCCGCTGCTGCCACCAGGCCGGGTTCTGCACCCACAGCTGCGAACCAGACCGCGAAGCTGAATCCAAACCTTGACGCATTCGGCAACACGGTCGACTGCTCCGGTTCCTGGACTGCGCCATTCTTGTCATTCCTGCTCGCGTCCGCGGGTGTTCCGGTCTTTGATACGCCCGAGGATTCGGCTGCCGCAGCCGAGAACCCATGGCTGGTTACGGATGTCGAACAGCTCATGGATGCCTACAAGGCACATGATGCTTTCGTCACCGACAAGGACTTCTCTCCTCAGGTGGGTGACATCATTTTCTACCGCTACCCCGCAGGCCTTGGGGTGCACGCCAACATGGTTGTCGCGGTTCAGGGTGACTGGGTCACCATCGGTGGCGATGAGCTTGGCAAGGTCGGTCTAGCTAGCATGACCCTGCGCAACCGAGGTGGCATCGTGGGCTACGGTGCCACGGGCTACTTCGAGCAGGCACCGCTGGACGCCACCAAATAGCCAAGTTTAAATAGGCAAGTTTTCCTCGATGAGGTCGCGCAGAGCATCGTCGTCAGGCGAGACCTTGGAGCGGAAACGGCCGATGACCTCACCCTCGGGCGAGACAACGAACTTTTCGAAGTTCCACTTCACATCCCCAGCCTCGCCGTCGGCGTCCGGGGTTTCCTTCAACAGCTTGTACAGTGGGTGCGCGCCATGGCCGTTGACCTTCGTCTTTTGGAAGAGCGGGAAGGTAACGCCGAATTCGCGCTGGCAGAACTGCTTGATTTCCTCGGCGTTGCCGGGCTCTTGCCCACCGAACTGATTGCAGGGGAAGCCGAGGACGAAGAAGCCACGGGGTGCGAATTCGTCGAAAAGTCCTTGCAGATCGTCGTACTGATCCGTGAAACCGCACTCCGAGGCGGTGTTGACGATAAGCAGAACGTGGCCTGCCCAGTCATTCATCGTTGCTTCGTTGCCGTCGATGGTGGTCACTGGGATGTCGAAGAGATTGCTCATAAACCCCACACTAGGGCAGTCCCCCGATAGCCGTCAGAGGTAGCGACTAGCCGACCTGCTCCATGCCTTCAAAGAGCTCGCGGCCCAGCGGCACCGAAGAGTGGTTGACCGGCTGCGCACCCCCATCGACCGCCTGGTCAATGATGCCGACAACATCCTGGCGCAGCTTGTGCTCCCGCAGTTTCGAAGCGTTAACGGAGATGCGCACCGCGCGGCCCTTCTCCAGCGAGCGCTGCACCGAGGAGCGCACCGCACGGCGCCACCAACCGGCGCCGCCGAAGCCCTCGCCGATAGCCAGCACGCGAGTCGGATCAACAGCACCAGTGGTCAGGTCGCGGACACCATTTCGGTCCGCTGCCACTCGGAAGCCCAGCTCCGGCAGCACGTTCATGGTCTCGGGCGACATGGTCCACTTCGGTGGTGCAAAGACGTCCGTCTCAAAACCCATCGCACGCATCTGGCGCGTTGCGGCGGTCAGGCGCAAACGCGCTTCATGTTCGCTTAACGACGCAAATTCCGCGCCTCGGCCTCGAACTGACTGATCGAACCCCGCGAGAACAATCTCGATGCCGTCATCGCTACGACGGCGGAGCCAATCCAGCACCGCCGGAGCTTCCCGCAACGACCAGTTTTTACCCGCATGCGGCGCTACCAGCAGAGACGGTGTAATACCGCGCTGTTCCATCGCTGCCACGAAACGAGCGACGTCGAGCAATGTGCCATCGCGCAAACCCGACACCGACACCAAAAGCGGCGAACCGACCACACCACCGTCAACAGTTACGAGCTCTTTGCCCGCTGGACGAATGACCTGGTCGGTCGTCCGAATCTGTTCTTGCACCCCACTGCCTGCCATGGATTCAACAAAAACAGGCGTATGTAAATTTTTGGTAACGGAGAGGACAAGGCTTGGAGAATACTCAGAAGCCTTTCAAATAAGAGTTCAAAAAGCGCCATCGCAGCACATCAATGTGCGTCTGCAGCGCGGATTATCCCCAATGCACAACCTCATCGAGAGCCAGTCCCTTGCGCCAACCGAACTTCTCCAAGTCACGCTCCTCGGCCAGGTGCGTTACTGGACCAATGCACAGCCAGGCCACCGGGCGCACGGGTGCCTCGACACCGACAAAGTCAGCCAGGAAATCCTCATGGTAGAAACTGACCCAGCCGACGCCGAGCCCCTCTGCCGTAGCAGCCAGCCACAGATTCTGAATAGCCAGCGCGACTGACATGAGGCCGGTGTCATCGACGGTGTCGCGGCCGAGAATGTTCTTGCCGCCACGGGTCGGGTCATAGGTGACGACGATGCCCGTTCCCGAGTCCACGATTCCTTCAATCTGAATCGGATTGAAGGTCTCACGCCGCTCGCCTTCGAGCTTGGCCGCGAATTCAGCGCGACGTCCGGCTACGTGGTCGGCAAACTGCTGCAGGCGGTCCGGATTCTGAATGATATGAAAGTCCCACGGTTGGGACAGCCCCACCGACGGGGCTGCATGGGCCGCCGCCAACACGCGCATCAATCGCTCCCTGTCCACCACTTCTCCGGCGAATTCGCGGCGCACATCCCGCCGCCGAAAAAGGGTGTGGTAGACGGCCAACTGATCGTCGGAAAGCGAATCGGTGTCAAAACCCTGCGCGGACAGCAGCGTGCGCATATCCATGCCGTTACTCCACCGCACCAGCAGTGTGGACAATCCAGGCGTACTCGAAGGCAGTCTGACGCCAGCGTTCGTAACGACCGGAAACACCACCATGACCTGCGGACATCTCGGTCTTGAGCAGGAACTGCCCCGGCTGACCTCCGACAACCTCGCGCAGCTTGGCGATCCACTTTGCCGGCTCCACGTAGAGCACGCGGGTGTCGTTCAAACTAGTAATCGCGAGAATCTTCGGGTACTTCGCATCGGCCGAGATGTTCTCGTACGGCGCGTAGGAGGCCATGTAGTCGTAGACCTCCGGGTCGTGGTAGGGATCGCCCCACTCATCCCACTCCACCACGGTCAGCGGCAGCTCTGGCATCAGCATGGATGTCAGGCAGTCGACAAACGGGACCACGGCCTGAATGCCCGCGAACCTATCGCCAGCAATGTTCGCGACCACGCCCATCAGCATGCCGCCCGCCGAACCGCCGAGTGCTACCAGCTGCTCGCGTGTGGTCCACCCAGAATCCAGCAGGTAGTCAGCGACGGCGACGAAGTCAGTGAATGTGTTCTTCTTCGTGGTTGCGCGACCGTTCTCCCACCAGCCGCGGCCCATTTCGCCACCACCGCGGACGTGTGCAATGACAAAAATCATCCCACGATCCAGCAGCGACAGTCGCGCGATGGAAAAGCCAGGATCCATCGAGGCTTCATAGGAACCGTAGCCGTAGAGCAGCGTCGGATTCGGCTTGCTCAGGTCCAGGTCCGCGCGGTGGATAATCGATACCGGAATCTGGGCACCGTCGGCTGCACTCACCCATTCACGCTTGGCGACGTAATCACCGCGATTAAACTTCCCGCGAATCTTCTGCTCCTTGAGCAGCACCCGCTTGCCCGAGGCAATATCAATCTGCCAAAGCTGCGACGGCGTGGTGAAGGAGCCGTAAGCGTAGCGCAACACCGGGGTGTCCCATTCAGCATTGCCGGTAGTGCCTGCAGAGTAGAGCTCTTCGTCGAAGTCGAGCTCGACGAAGTTCACAGCGGACGCTGGCACTGGAGCAGCAGCATGGCTTGTATCAGAGGCATCACCAGCGGAGCCAGCACCATCCTCATCCTGACCCAATACCGCCAGCGCCACACGGCCAATACCGCCACGACGGTAACCAAACGCGATGTGCCCAGCGAAGCAGTCGACGCCCTCAACGCGGACGTCATCGCGGTGCGGAACCAGCTCAGTGAGATCCGAAATGCTGTCGAAAGACCCCGCCGGCACCATGGCCAGTGCGAAGTTCGAACCAGTCATATTGTGTGTAATCAGCCACATATCCCGGCCGCTAATGACGGCGTGATCGATGTCGTATTCAACACCGGCCTCACGCGGGCGCACGCAGGTGAACTCACCGGTCGGGTCACTGGCGTCCAGGTACCAAACCTCGGAAGTAATCTTCGAGGAGCTCTCAATAATTAGGTACTTTTCGCTGCGTACCGTGCCGACTCCAACCCAGTAGGCCTCATCGGGCTCATGGAAGACACAGACATCATCCTCGGTGGAGGTGCCCACGCGGTGACGCCACACGGAATCCGGCCGCCAGGCTTCGTCGACCTTCTGGTAGAAGATCCACTCGGAGCCGACCCAGGTAGCACCTGCGGCGATGCCCGCAATTTCGTCATCAAGCAGTTCACCCGTGCGCAGATCCTTTACGCGCAGCGTGTAGCGTTCGTCGCCTGTGACGTCGGTGGAATAGGCCAGCAGATTGCCGTCCGCGGAGACGCTCGCTGCGCCGAGGGCGAAGAAATCATGGCCTTCGGCCAGCTCGTTGGCATCCAGGATGACCTGTTCTCCTGGTGCTGGGGCATCGTCGGCGATGGTCGGCGGCGTCCACGCGGCAAGACCGTCACCGGCCTCCGCACGCACGCGACAGCTCATCCCGTAGGACTTGCCCTCCTGCGTGCGCGAGTAGTACCACCAGCCGTTAAGGCGAGTTGGGACCGACATGTCGGTCTCCTGCACGCGCGACTTGATCTCCTTAAAAATCGCGTCCGCGGTGCCGTCAAGATCGGAGGTAAAAGCCTCCGTATAGGCATTTTCAGCCTCTAGGTAGTCGATAACCTCGGAGTTTTCCTTATCGCGGAGCCACTCGAAGTTATCGGTGAAGTCCCTTCCGTGGAAGGACCGAGTCACCGGCTTCCGTTGTGCACGGGGTGCGGGCAAATCCTTTTTTGCAGGCTTGCCGACGGATGCCGAGTCCAAGGTCACTTCGCTCACGCAGGTTCTCCAATCCAGTCCGAGAAGCGGCGGCCCGACAGTCGTTCGTAGGCCTCGACGTACCGCTCGCGAGTTGCTTCCACAACACTACCCGGCAGCGCCGGCGGCGGAGTGCCCTCGTCCTTCTTCCAGCCGGACTTGGAGCAGGTCAGCCAGTTTCGGACGTACTGCTTGTCGAAGCTCGGGTTAACCGAACCCTCCTGGTAAGAGTCGGCTGGCCAGTAGCGGGAGGAGTCCGGGGTGAGAACCTCGTCGGCCAGCACCAGGTTGCCGTCGGAGTCGAGGCCGAACTCAAACTTGGTGTCGGCCAGGATGATGCCGCGCTTAGCAGCCAGTTCAGCAGCCTGGGAGTAGATGCGCAGGGTGGCATCGCGAAGCTCTTCGGCGCGCTTCTGCCCCAGGGACTCCACAACGGCGTCGAAGGAGACATTCTCGTCGTGCTCGCCCAGCTCAGCCTTGGTGGCCGGGGTAAAAATCGGTTCTGGCAACTTGGAGCCCTCGACGAGGCCCTCTGGCAGCTCAATGCCACAGACAGTGCCGTTTTCCTTGTACTCGACCAGGCCAGAGCCTGTCAGGTAGCCACGTGCGACGCACTCGAATGGCAGCATGTCCAGCTTCTTGCACACCAGCGCACGACCTAGGCACTCCTCCGGAATGCGCTCATCGTCAGCCGGGCCAGCCATGTGGTTCGGGAAGTCAATCTCATCGAAGAAGAACACGCTCATCGCGGTGAGCACTCGACCCTTGTCAGGAATCGGGGTCTCCAGAATGTGGTCGAAGGCAGAAATACGGTCACTGACCACAAGCAGCAGAGTCTCAGGGTCAATCTCGTAGATTTCCCGGACCTTGCCCGCGGAAAGATGGTTATACGAGGAAAGTTCAGGTCGCATGGCGATAAAGTCTAAACCCCTATACGCCTTTGCACTCTATTGATACCTCCGGCCGCCACCCCAACTAGTGGGGATTGACGCAATTACCGTCGTCAAGCGGGAAAACTTTTGAGATTCCGGAGTGCTGCCCATCGAATTTTTCACAGGTGGACGACGGTGTTTGCCCCTCACCTCCCCCGCTCGGTAGATGACTGGACAAAAATATTTCTAAAAACGTGACAGAAAACACCGATACCAGTATTGTCTAAATTTAGTAATTCACGTCACACTTCAAGGATTTTGAAGGGAACAATCACATGGCAGCTCAGGCCAACAATAACTCTCTGCGCCGCGCAGTCGTCGTCGGTGGTAACCGCATTCCGTTCGCTCGTTCTAACAAGGAATACGCTAACGAGTCGAACCAGGACATGCTGACCGCCGCAATCGACGGTCTCGTCGCTCGCTTCGGTATCGGCGGCGAGCGCCTCGGCGCAGTCTCCGCCGGCGCTGTACTGAAGCACTCCCGTGACTTTAACCTCACCCGTGAGTGTGTCCTCGGCTCCGCACTGGCGCCGGACACCCCGGCTTTCGACATTCAGATGGCATGTGCCACCGGCATGGAAGCCCTCAACTCTGTCTCCAACATGATCAAGCTGGGCCAGATTGACTCCGCCATCGCCGGCGGCGTGGACACCACCTCCGACGCTCCGATTGCTGTCAACGACCGTCTGCGCAAGATCCTGCTGGAGGCCAGCCGCCAGAAGTCCACTCTGGACATGGCAAAGGTCTTCCTGAAGGCTCGTCCGTCCGACCTGGCTCCAGACACTCCGTCGACCGGCGAGCCACGCACTGGCCTGTCCATGGGTGAGCACCAGGCAATCACCACCGCCAAGTGGGGCGTTACCCGCGCCGAGCAGGACGAGCTCGCCGCCGCTTCCCACCAGAACATGGCAAACGCTTACGACGAGGGCTTCTTCACTGACCTCGTCACCCCGTACAAGGGCGTTTCCCGCGACACCAACATGCGCCCGGACTCCACCCCGGAGAAGCTGGCCAAGCTCAAGCCAGTCTTCGGCCGCGGCCTGGAAGCAGAGCCGACCATGACCGCCGGTAACTCCACTCCGCTTACCGACGGCGCCTCCGCCGTCCTCGTCTCCACCCCGGAGTGGGCCGCTGAGCGCGGTCTGCCGGTGCTTGCCGACGTCGTCGATTCCGAGGCGGCCGCAGTTGACTTCGTCCACGGCGACGAGGGCCTGCTGATGGCTCCGGCTTACGCCACCCCGCGCCTGCTGGCCCGCAACGGCTGGACCTTCGACGACTTCGACTTCTTCGAGATCCACGAGGCCTTCGCCGGCACTGTCCTGTCCACCATGAAGGCATGGGAGGACGAGGAGTTCTGCCGCACCAAGCTCGGACTGGAAGGCCCGCTGGGCTCCATCCCGCGCGAGAAGCTCAACGTCAAGGGCTCTTCTCTGGCAGCCGGCCACCCATTCGCCGCTACCGGCGGCCGCATTGTGGCAGCCCTCGCCAAGATGCTGCGCCAGAAGGCAGACGAGACCGGCAAGACCACTCGCGGCCTGATCTCCGTTTGTGCTGCGGGCGGCCAGGGTGTTGTCGCAGTTCTCGAGGCTCGCGTCTAAAAGCGCACCACCGATAAAGACACTTTTACTTTCAAGGAGAATTTTCCATGACCGATAAGTACCAGGAACTCGTCAACGGTGGTCCGCTCACTGGACTGGCTAAGGCCGCTGGCCTGCCGCAGCCACCGTTCCTGCGCCGCCACAAGCCGGGCGGTCCGCTGCTGAACAACGACAAGGTGCTCGTCACCGGCGAGGGTGCAGATGCAGACGCAGTTGCAGCTCAGCTGGCTGAGTGGGGTCTGCAGGTCCGTCGTGGCAACGCCGCTGACGACAAGATTGGTGCCATTGTCCTCGTCGCCACTGAGGCCAAGCGTCCGGCAGAGCTGCAGGGCCCAGTGCTCGCTGCTGCAAAGCACATGCGCAAGCTGGACAAGGGTGGTCGCATCGTCACCGTCTCCCGCGCCAAGGATGCTCACCACAACGCAACCCCGGCCGAGATCGCTGAGAACGCTGTCGCCGGTGGTATCGAGGGCCTGATTCGCTCCCTCGGCCACGAGGTTCGTGGCGGCTCCACCGCCAACGGCATCCTCGTTGCTCCGGGGGTCTCGGTCACCGCGCCATCCGTGATTTCCTCCCTGCACTTCTTCCTCTCCGGCCGCTCGGCCTTCATCGACGGCCAGTTCCTCCGCGTCACCTCCGACGCGGGCGAGATCCCGTCCGACTGGGATAAGCCGCTGGCTGGCAAGGTTGCCGCTGTCACCGGTTCCGCCCGTGGTATCGGTGCCGCTATCGCTCGCCAGCTCAAGGCTGACGGCGCAGAGGTCATCGTCATCGACGTTCCACAGGCGGGCGAGGCTCTGTCCAAGGTTGCCAACGAGCTCGGTGGCCTGGCTCTGCAGCAGGACATCACTGCCGACGACGCCGGCAACGCCATTGCCGATGCCGCTGTGGCCCGCTACGGTCGCCTGGACATCGTCATCCACAACGCAGGCATCACCCGCGACAAGATGTTCGCCAACATGGACGACGCCAAGTGGGGCTCGGTCATCGCCGTCAACATCGAGTCTCAGCTGAAGATGAACGAGCAGCTGCTGAACCACAAGGCCTTCGAGAAGGCTCCGCGTATTGCCACCATGGCTTCCACCTCCGGTATCGCAGGTAACCGCGGCCAGACCAACTACGCCACCTCCAAGGCCGGCGTTATCGCAATGGTCGAGGCTTACGCTGAGGAGTTTGCTAAGCGCGGCGGCAACATCAACGCTGTTGCTCCGGGCTTCATCGAGACCGACATGACCGCTGCTATTCCGTTCGTCAACCGCCAGGTTGCTCGACGCGTGAACTCGCTGCAGCAGGGTGGCCAGCCGGGCGATGTCGCCCAGGCAATCGCCTTCCTGGTCTCCGACCGCGCTCTCGGCGTCAATGGTCACGTCCTGCGCGTCTGCGGTCAGAACATCGTCGGCGCCTAAGCGAAGTCGCGGCTTCCGCATAGGCTCCCGATAAGGAGGAAAGAGGAAAACTTATGGCTAAGACCCTGGATGCCATTCCCAATCTGGTTCCGCTCTACGCCAAGGCAGCTGCTGGTTCGGCGAAGAAACGCCCGAACTCCACCGAAATCAAGGTCGATGAACTAGTGGTCAAGGGCGTCACTGTCGATGCCGACCGTGACCAGGACTTCCGCGACGTCGTTGGCGCCCCGAAGTCTGAACAGGCTTTCTTCGGCCACATCCACGCCCTAATCATGCCCATCCAGATGGAGCTAATGGCTGCGGATGATTTCCCGCTGCCGATGATGGGCCTGGTCCACACCGAGAACACCTACCGCGAAATCTCGCCTGTCACACTCGGTGGCAAAGTTGATATCGCGGTGAAGGTTGCCGCATTCCGCGCTCACCGCTCGGGCACTGAGGTTGTTCTGGAGTCAACTGTTACATCGTCCACATCCGGCGCCACCTTGGTCGAGGAGCAGTCGGTGTATCTGGCCAAGGGCGTTCGCCTGAAGGATGCCGAGGGCTTCGAAGAGGTCCAGGCACAGCGTGAGGCCATCAAGTCCGGCGCCGAGACCATCAAACGCGAGCAGTTCAAGGTTCCCTTCCCCACCGCTCAGTGGAAGCTGGCTGGCAACACCGGCCGCAAGTGGGCCAAGGTTTCCGGTGACTGGAACCCGATTCACATCACCTCTGTCTCCGCGAAGGCTCTGGGCATGCCAGCAGCGATTGCACACGGCATGTACACCGCCTCCCGCGCGCTGGCTGAGGCACAGGTTCTGCCGGGTCAGTCGTACGAGTTCCAGATTTCCTTCGGTGCGCCGGTCGTTCTGCCGACCACCATCAATGTCGCACTCACCCACACCGGTGACGGTGCAGGTGCTGCTCACAACCTGACTGAGGGCAGCTCCAACATCGGCCGCGCAGTCAACATTGTCGCGTGGGATCGCAAGAAGAAGCGTCCGCACTTCACCGGAAGTGTTCGTCCGCTGAAGTAGTTGATGCGAAAGCGCTGTAGAAAACGCCGCGCTTTGGAAAACCAGTCTCCTCATCGACTGGGCCTTTCCAAAGCGCGGCGGTTTTGTTTCCCTGTTGTGCTTTTGCCCGGGGCACGACTGGAGCCCCCTCCGAGAGACACCACCTCCTCCCTCTCCCCCCGGCCGGCAACCCCGCCACTTTCCCGCCTTGAAGATCAGCTGCTGGGTTTTTCCGCCGTTAATGAAGAGTCGCGGCTTTACTTCGCAATTGCGTGACTAAGCACTTTTCAACCGCATGTAGGCAACGCCTTGTTGACACCCCATTCACTCCTCTATTTTATGTTCAATCCATTGAACATAGGAGGTAATCGAGTGTCTTCATCATCGAAGACGCCGCTGACTTTCACGGAACTCCCACCGGAGGAGTCACCCCGAATCGTGTACTTCTCCAGTGCTTCTGAAAACACTCACCGGTTCGTCCAAAAGCTGGCTCAACCAGCAGCACGCATCCCGTTACATCCGCGAAAAGACGGAATGATTCGCGTTTGCAGCCCATTTGTCCTGATCACACCGACTTATGGTGGCGGATGTCGGCGCCGCGCGGTACCTAAGCAAGTCATCGCTTTTCTCAACGACGAAACCAACAGGAGTTTCATCCGCGGTGTCATCACCTCGGGCAACACAAATTTCGGCACCGACTTTTGCATAGCCGGAGCCATCATTTCTGCAAAATGCCAGGTTCCGGAGCTATACCACTATGAGCTACTGGGGACAGACCACGATGTGGAGAACGTCAAAGAGGGCCTGGAAAAATTCTGGAGGAGCGCTACTTCTTGAACATCTACAGCTATTCAACTACGCCACCGTCTTTTCGAAAGGACCCAGCTGCCCGCCTTCGGCCAATCAACTGGAACCGAGTGCAAGATGACAAAGATCTCGAAGTGTGGAATCGCCTAACAGCAAATTTTTGGCTGCCCGAAAAAGTTCCGCTGTCCAATGACCTTGCAGACTGGCGACGTCTCACCGATCTAGAACGCGAGCTGACCATGAAGGTCTTCACCGGACTGACCATGCTCGACACAGTCCAGGCGTCTGTCGGGGAGATTTCCCAAATTCAAGATGCCCGCACCGAACATGAAGAGGCCGTCTACACGAATATCGCTTTCATGCAAGCAGTGCATGCAAAGTCTTATTCTTCAGTATTTTCTACGCTATCCAATACCCCTGACATCGACGCTGCCTACCAATGGGCAGTCGCCAATGACATCCTGCAGGCTCGGTCAAAAGCTGTGCTCAAACACTATTACGGCGACGTTCCACTCAAGCGAAAGGCGGCAGCAACGCTTCTTTCGTCCTTCTCGCTCTACGCCGGCTTCTACCTCCCGCTGCACTTCGCATCACGTGGCATCCTGACCAATACCGCCGACATGGTGCGCCTGATTCTGCGTGACAAAGCTGTTCACGGCTATTACTCCGGCTACAAATTCCAGCGAGGCGTAGAAACCTACGACACCGCCACGCAAACGCAGATGAAGGCTTTCGTCTTCGAACTTCTCGATGATCTATACCAGCTCGAACTGAGGTACTCCGAAGCCCTATACCAACCACTCGGGCTCTACGACGACGTTGCCAACTTCATTCGATACAACGCCAACAAAGCGCTCATGAACTTGGGATACCCGCAGCGGTTTAACCATGAAGAGACCGCCTTCAAGCCCGAAATTCTCGCCGCCCTCACCCCGGGGTCAGATGAAAACCACGACTTTTTCTCCGGTTCCGGCTCCGCATATGTCATCGGAAAAGCCGAAGACACCGCAGATGAAGACTGGGATTTCTAAATCCACGTCTTTCCCCATACATCCTAAGAAAGGAACATTCGCATGACTGCACAGATTTCTATCCTGGTAGGAAGCTTGCGTCGAGCCTCCTATGCACGAAAGATTGCACTCAAGGCAGCCACGTACTTCCCCGATGACTTCAAAGTCGACATCGTCGAGATTCGTGACCTCCCTCTCTACAACTTCGACTACGACGACCCCGCAGTGTCCGATATTGCGACTCCCGCGGAATACACCAGTTTCCGGGAAACCATTAAAGCCAGCGATGGCATCCTATTTGTCACCCCAGAAAACAACCGCACAATTCCTGCAGCTCTGAAGAATGCCGTTGACATCGGATCTAAGCCCAACGGTGATGTGGCATGGAAGAACCTGCCCGCGGGAATTATCAGCCACTCCGTCGGCCGTATGGGCGGTTATAGCTCTCAGAAGAACTTGCGACTCGCGCTGTCGTACTTCGACATGCCGATGCTCGGTCAGCCAGAGGTCTTCCTGGGACAATCGCCAACACTCATTGACGAACAAGGAGAATTCACGTCGTCAAGCACTGAGGACTTTGTTCGCGACTACATCAACAGATTTGCAGACCTAGTTCGCGAGCAGAGCCCACGCCACTAACTGAAATCCCCTAATCAGCGCAGCGTTACTGGGGATATCGCCGTATGAAGATTCTTCACTGACTAGGATCAAACGCTGCGTTCTCTGCGCGGTTAGGCGCTCGTCGTTAGGCTCATTTTCATGACTGTTTCTATCTCGGCCGTGATCGCGCTTAACGACGACCCCCGCGCCGCTGCGCGGTTTTACGCCGAAGGTTTTCACTCCAACATCAAGCCCAACTCCACCACGCTCACCATCGGCGGGATGGACTTTGAACTCATTGAGAACGGGAACCGCCGATTAACCCCCGCTGTGTCTTTTATGGTGCGATTTGCCCCTGGTCAGGAAAACCAGCTGCGCAGACTGTGGGAGCATCTGATGGCGGGTGATGAAACCATCAGCGGTGGTGCTACGCTCATGCCCCTGACCAGCTACGATTTCTCGCCGCTCTTTGGCTGGTTGGTCGACGGCAATGGGGTCAACTGGCAACTGATGATTGATTCCTTAACCAGCGGGGCTGCAAGCACGGACGCTGCCGCAAAGACAGCGAATCCCGCCGTTATTCCCTACTTCATGTGGACAGGCGACGAACCACAGGCTGCCGCCGCCACCGAGGTATACAACCGGCTTTTCGGGTCAGGGAATTTCATGACGCTCGACTCGCCGGGCATGCACAATTTCACCTTCGGCGACGGTGTGGCGATGCGCCTCTCCAGCGATTCGGCCGAAGAGGTCGAAAGCGCCTGCCAAGCGCTTGGCCTAACAGGCGCTGAGGTTGCCGAGGGCACGGAAGCCGTCGTCAAGCCTGACCGATTCGGCGTGTACTGGACGCTCTAGCGTTACTTACGGGTCAACGCGATTGCCGCGCCGACGACGGCTAACAGAACTGCACCAATAGAGAACCACATCATGTTGGAAGAGCCGTCATCCTCGTTTTCTTCGGTGCCCTTCGGATTCTGCTGGCTACTAGTCGGGGCCTCGCTACTTGGCGACTTGTGCGCGACCTGTTCAAAAGCTGGGCCCGGAATCTTCTCGCCGACCAACTCCGTGGTCAGCTGGTAAGTCACCGGGACGTTTTGAACACCCGCGACATCGTGGGATTGACCGGCACCCCAGCTGTTGTTGAAGAAGACAACGATGTACTGGTCGCCATCCAACCAGGCTCTTTCAGCCTCGTAATCGCCCGACTTTTCACTATCTTCGCCGATCCGATTGCGATAGTTAATCCGGGCCGAGTTACCAAATGTAGTCTCTTCACCGATCTGGTGTTCATTGGCCGGACGGTTTTCCTCGCTGCCGGCGAGCTGGCGTGCCGAGTTCAGCGTCTTGATATCCAGGCCGGAGATCTGTGCAAGCTTGTCCGCTTCTGGGGCGTCAATGAGTTTGACGGCGCCGCGGAGCTGCTGCCCATACTCGGACTTGATCTTGTACACGTGCGTCTCACCAGGAACAATGTCGGCCGTGACGCTGCTGATGTTGTCGGCAGTAAGTTCCGTGGCGTCATCGAACCACGAACCTGGGGTGACCTTCTTAGCCTGATCTGCTTCCGGTGTCGCGGGCGGAGGGTTCAAGCTCTCCTTGTCGGACGGGAACGCCTCCGGCACATCAATCAGGTTTTCGTTGGCGAAACGCTTGATGGTTACTTCTGCAGGAATGTCCTGGCCCTCGAAGGAGCCGCCTTTCCGAGCCACGGAGAACACCACATTGCCCGGCTTACAGTCCCCCTCAGCTCCCCCGGACTGCTTGGTTGTTATCGATGCGAAAAAGGGGCCATTGGAGTCGATGATGCCATTGCCGAAATCATTGGCCAGGAAGCAACTGCTGTCATCCAAATGCATAGTGAGCGCGAAGTTACGAACATCTAGGTCCATCAACGTCGCGCCTGACGACGCTCCCGGCACGGTAGCCGCACTAATTGCAAGCCGCTCTCCCTCAGCAACCGGGACGGAGAAGTACTCAGCACCGTCGCCTTCCTGATTACCGATGCTGCGCTCGGACTCAGGAGTCTTTTCCCGCAGCTTGGTCGAGAACGTTTCCACGTCGGCAGGCACCTTGGTAGCGCTCGTAGGAGCGTCGCCGCCCTGTATCTCTTGCGCGCTGGACTGCGCGGTGCGTGCGGTGCGGGTCGCCAGCGTCTTCATGGACTCAGCCAGCGAATCGGAGTCCTGGGCGTCCAGGTACTCACCGCCAGTGGCCTCAGCAATGCACTCCAGTTCAGCACGTGCACCTGCATCAACAAGGAAACCAACTGTGTTGATGACCAGGTCAATGCCCTGCTGCTTGAGTTCCTTGGCTACCTCGCACACCGGTGGCGGAGCACAGGTGTCCTCACCATCGGAGACCAACACAATCGAACGTTGCCCTTCTTTCGGCAACTCATCGGCAGCCTGACGCAGCGCAGGCCCCATCGGGGTGTGGCCGGAGGCTTGGACCTTTCCTACTTCAGCAGGAATCTTCGCCGAGTTACCCGCCTGCACGGGCAGCAGCGTGGTGATGTCCTGACAGCCAGCTTCCCGCTCCTCCGGCGAATTGCCAACTTCCGTGCCGTAGACCATGAACCCAATTTCGGAGTCCTCTGACACCGATCCCGCGAACTTACTCGTGGCAGTCTTCGCTGCCTCCATTCGGGTCTGGCCGCCCGCGTCGTCGGCAAGCATTGACCCTGAAGCATCCAGGATCACCATGGTTGGCGAGATAGTACTCGCGGCCTCTTGCGCCTGTGCACGCCCTGTTGTGATTCCCGCAAAAGAGCCTACGAGCACCAGCAGCATGGAGATGGTGAGCACGACCGCTGAGAGTTGTCTTCTTCTGATCATGTGGTCGGTTCCTTTTCTTCAAGCGTAAATCTTCAAGCGTAAAAAGAACGTTACATGACAAAAGTATGTCTGATTCTCAAGATAATGACTGGGCAGACCCCAAAAATTACGGGCGCCAAATATGATTACGGGCTGCAAATGTGAAACTGTATGAGTTTATGACACTTTCAGGCAATTTTTCAGGCCATTTTTGTCATAAACGCAGTCAGTAACTTGCATCGCCCTGCCGCCGCTGACATAAACGCAGTCAGTAACTCGCATTGGGATAAGTAGCAAAAGATGCCCACCGGTCGACCCGCCGAACGGGCATACTTTTTGTCTATTAACCAGCTCCCCCTAGCGGGACTCCAACCACGCCACAATGTCGGAGTAGACCTCTTCCTTATTCAACTCGTTGAGAATCTCATGGCGACCATCCGGATAGACCTTAAAGCGCACGTCCTTCTTGCCCGCGTTCAGGTATTTGCCCACGACCTCAGTCACACAGGCAGCGCCACCCGCCGGATCAACGGCACCGGAAACCACGAAAAGCGGCAGCTCATCAGGCGCTTTCTCATAGGCTTCAGGCGAGTTCGCGTAGTGCGTGCCGACGAGAAGGTCGCGGAAAAAGGCATTGGTGGGAACGAAACCACACTTGTCGTCCGCAATATAAGCATCGACAATCTTGTGGTCGCGGGTGAGCCAATCAAACTTAGTGCGGCGCTCAAAGTCCTTGTTGTAATCAGCAAAGGTGAGAGTGTTGAGCAGCTTGCCCGGCGCGGTAGGACGAATCTTAGCCAGCAGGTTTGCCACCTTCATTCCCGCGTCGCCCTTAGCCCCTGGCCACGACACAGTGCCCATGATAATGACACCGGTGAGCCCCTCGCCGTACTTGGCGATGTAGTTACGAGTCAGAAGCGACCCCATGGAGTGGCCGAGAATATAGTGCTTGCTACCTGGGAATTCTGCATCAACGTACTGGCGCACCGCGTGGAGGTCTTCGAGAATCAGGTTCCAGCCACCGTAGTCAGCGAAGAAGCCCGGGATGCCAGCATCCGTCTTGGTCATACCGTGGCCGCGATGGTCGTGCGCGACGACGGCATAACCCTGGGATACGAGGTACTCGGCGAACTTGGCGTAGCGGTTGGCGTACTCGACCATGCCGTGGACAATCTGCACCACTCCCTTAGGAGTAATGGGCGCGCCCTTGTCATTTTCTGGAACCCAGCGCAGCACATTCAATGTGGCACCTGGGCGAGAAAGCGAAGTCCTAACAGCCGATGTCACGTCGGGCACCTTTCGAGTAGAGGTTTCGATGCTTATCGCTCATCGTACCGAGGAACTTGGCTGCTCACTGGTGCTTTCGTCAACAAACAAAGAAAAACTCTGCCACCAACGTGACAGAGTTTTTCAAGGGACCTTACGTCTTTACGTTTTTTCGTTTACGTGTTTCGCGCGTGACGCTCGCGAAGCTACAGAATCTCGCCCGGCTTGTAGGCCGCGGCCTCTGGGTACTTGTCCACGACAGCCTGCACACGTGCAACTACGCGGTCAACCTGGGATTCCGCGGCACCGATGAACGCATGGCGGTTCGCCAGAGCGTCGGCAAGCCCTGCGGCATCCAGCGGGAAACGCTCATCTGCAGCGAGACGTTCAGTGAGATTCTGCTCAGCACCCTTTTCGCGCATATCCAGTGCGGTGGCGACGGCGTGCTCCTTGATGATCTCGTGGGCTTCCTCGCGGCCCATACCAGCGCGAACGGCTGCCATGAGGATCTTGGTGGAAGCCAGGAACGGCAGGTAGCGCTCCAGCTCACGGTCGATCATGGCCGGGAATGCACCGAACTCGGACAGGACGGTGAGGAAGGTTTCGAACATGCCGTCCATGGCGAAGAAAGCATCCGGCAGTGCAACGCGGCGAACCACGGAGCAGGAAACGTCGCCTTCGTTCCACTGAGTACCGGCGTATTCGGAGAGCATGGTCATGTAACCACGCAGGATGACCTGGAAACCGTGGACGCGCTCACAGGAGCGGGCGTTCATCTTGTGCGGCATGGCGGAAGAGCCGACCTGGCCTTCCTTGAAGCCCTCGGTGACGGTCTCATTACCGGCCATCAGGCGGATGGTGGTGGCCAGCGACGCCGGGCCTGCGCCCAGCTCGACCAGTGCGGACAGAGCGTCGAAGTCGAGGGTGCGCGGGTAGACCTGACCAACGGAGTCAAAGACGCGGTCGAAGCCGAGGCCTTCAGCGATTTCGTTTTCGAGGGAGGCCAGTGCGGACTCATCACCGTCAAGCAGATCCAGCATGTCCTGGGCGGTACCCATCGGGCCCTTGATGCCACGCAGTGGGTAGCGGGAAATCAGGTCTTCTACGCGCTCGATGCCCAGCAGCATCTCGTCCGCAGCAGAGGCGAAGCGCTTACCCAGGGTTGTTGCCTGTGCGGCGACGTTGTGGGAGCGACCTGCCATCACCAGCGACTGGTACTCGGAGGCCTTTTCCGCAGTGCGGGCGGCAACGGCAACGGCCTTGTCGCGCACGACCTTCAGCGACTGCAGAACCTGCAGCTGCTCAACGTTTTCGGTCAGGTCACGCGAGGTCATACCCTTGTGAATGTGCTCGGTGCCAGCCAGGTCGCAGAACTCTTCAATGCGAGCCTTCACATCGTGGCGAGTAATACGCTCACGGGCGGCAATGGAGTCGAGGTCAACCTGGTCGATGACCTTCTCATACGCCTCGATAGTGCCCTCCGGCACCTCAATTCCGCGAGCGACCTGAGCCTTCAGAACGGCAATCCAGAGCTTGCGCTCGAGGATGATCTTGTACTCAGGGCTCCACAACTCAGCCAGAGTCGCAGAGGCGTATCGGTTAGCAAGGACGTTTGCGATCTTCTTTTTCTCAGCCACGCCCTCAAGTATTCCATGACCACTGCATCCGCGGTTATCTAGGCCATGGATGACCACGCATTTCTTCCACGCCCTCGTTGAATTTGCGCATCAATCGCACGAACTCCGCGAGCTCCGAGTCTTCCCAGCCATGCGTAATGTCATCGACGGTATTCTTACGCGCCTCAATCTCCCGGTGCAGCAGCTCTAGCCCCTTGTCGGTCGCGCTATGCACCTTCGCGCTTGACGACGGCGCGGACCTCTTCGCGATATACCCCTGCCGCATGGCGGCGGCCAGCTGGCGATGCACTGTAGAAATGTCCAGCCCTAGTGCATCGGAGAGCTCGGCGACTGTCATATCCGGCTGTGCTTCCAGCCTAGCCAGCAGTGCTGCGGCGGAGCGATCCAACAGGATGTCCTTACGATGTGGTCGGTAGCCGCTGGAGCTCACCCGGGATAGCAGCATGTTCTCGTAAACGAGCGCGGCCAGGTCGTCGTTTCGCACGGTGGCAGTCAATCCTCTTGTCGCCTTTATGTCGGCCCTTTAATGGGCCTGCGGGATGTATCTGTTTGCTGAACAGCCCCTATTCTAGCGCGCCACGGATGCGGTTAAGGCCGAAAAAGCACATTTGCATCATACAAACCAATTGTTATAATTCGAGCCCTAACTGCATTTTTGCATGATACAAATGCCGGAAAGCAGTTTCGCCAAAGCACTAATTCCACGATCGTTTTCAAACGAGAAAAGAGACCGTATCTTCAGCATGACAACGCATACGACCACACAGAACAGGCACAAACAGAACGAGCAGGACGAGCAGCACGGGCAAGACAAGCTCTTCTCCCCCGCGTTCATCATCAGCTGGCTGATTAACTTC
Organism: Corynebacterium sp. HMSC055G02; assembly: GCF_001809065.1. Taxonomy (NCBI): domain Bacteria; kingdom Bacillati; phylum Actinomycetota; class Actinomycetes; order Mycobacteriales; family Corynebacteriaceae; genus Corynebacterium; species Corynebacterium sp. HMSC055G02. The sequence goes on from NZ_KV795660.1 coordinate 45,949, forward strand.
AGCATGTACCTGGTGTTCTACCTTTCAATCACAGTCATGGCGCTCTACGCCGTCCAGCGCTTCTCCGCCTCAGATGCCGCCGGTGGCTTCGCTGCCAGTTCTTTCGTGGTCGGCGCCACCATCGCGCGACTCTTTTCCGGCTACTTGGTGGACACCTTCGGTGGTCGCAGAATCATGCTTGGCTCGCTCGCTGTCATCGTGGCAGCCTGTGCCGCCTACATTTGGGCCGCATCCCTGCCGGTCCTGATTGCAATCCGCATCATCCACGGCCTGACCTACGCATTAGCTTCCACCGCCGTGATGGCCGCCGCCCAGACCGCTATTCCGGCTTCGCGCCGCGCAGAGGGAACTGGCTATATCTCGCTCGGCACCACCCTGGCCACCGCGATTGGCCCAGCTCTCGGCCTAGCCCTTATTGGCTCGGTCGGCTACAGCGTCCTCTTTGCCACAGCCCTCGGCCTGTCCATTGTCGGACTGGTGCTGGCACTCGTTCTGCCACAACACAACGGGCCCACCACTGCGGAAACCAAGGCCGAGGCCACCGAGGATTCGTCGGCAAGCGAGACGAAGCGCACATTTTCCTTCGATGACATCATGACGCCGAGAGTGGTGCCGATCGGTCTGTTCATGCTGCTCATCGGCCTGGCGTATGCGGGCGTGATTACATTCCTGAACCGATACTCGCAGCTGAGCGGCCTGGCTAGAGGCGCCAGCTTCTTCTTCATCGCCTATGCGGTGGCGATGATGGCGGCGCGTTTCTCACTGGGACGCCTACAAGATCGCCGCGGCGACAACCCCGTTATCGCCATCGGCCTGGTGTGCTTCACCATCTCACTGCTTGTTCTGGCTTTCGCAACCGCTGACTGGCACGTTATCGCCGCCGGTGCGCTCTGCGGCCTGGGCTACGGCACGCTGATGCCGGCCTGCCAGACCATCTCCGTGCACCTGGCGCCGGCGCACAAGTTGGGCACGGGCATCTCGACGCTGCTCCTGCTTGTCGACGCAGGCATCGGCCTCGGCCCAATCGTGCTTGGTTCGGTAGCCGCCACTATGGGCTTCGACAAGATGTACGCAGGCCTGGCGGTTGTCGTGGTTCTCGCGGCCGTTTTCTACTGGTTCGTGCATGGCCGCAAGCCTGTTGCGAGGCGCCATCGCGTGGATCTTTAGAACTAATTGGTGTGCAGTCACTTTTCACAAGTGAATATCGCACAAGGAACACCGATAGCAGTGATGTGTCGTGAGTCACCTATACTTTTTCACATGACTGAATCATCCACACCACAGAGCATGATTTCGATTGCCGGGGTGAATAAGCACTACGGCGATTACCACGCTTTGCGCGACATCAATCTGGAAATCCCAGCTGGTCAGGTCGTAGTTGTCCTCGGCCCCTCCGGCTCTGGTAAGTCCACACTGTGCCGAACCATCAACCGCCTCGAGACCATCGACAGCGGCGAGATCCGCATCAACGGCAAACTTCTCCCAGAAGAGGGTAAGGAACTCACCCGTCTGCGTGCTGAGGTCGGCATGGTCTTCCAGCAGTTCAACCTCTTCAGCCACATGACCATTCGCGACAATGTCACGTTGGCCCCACTGAAGGTCCGCAAGATCTCAAAAGCCGAGGCCCGCGAGCGTGCGGACAAGCTGCTCGCCCGTGTCGGCATTGCGGAACAGGCTGACAAGTACCCGGCACAGCTCTCCGGCGGTCAGCAGCAGCGCGTCGCCATCGCACGCGCCCTGGCCATGGACCCGAAGGTCATGCTTTTCGACGAGCCCACCTCCGCGCTCGACCCGGAAATGATTAACGAGGTCCTCGATGTCATGACCGACCTGGCCAAGGGCGGCATGACCATGGTCTGTGTCACCCACGAGATGAGCTTCGCCCGCCGCGTGGCCGACCGCATCCTGTTCATGGCCGACGGTGCGATTGTCGAAGACACCGACCCGGAGACCTTCTTCACCAACCCGCAGAGCGATCGTGCCAAGGACTTCTTGGCCAAGATCGTCGGACACTAGGCGGGGCTGGTCACCATGAAGCTTTCACTACTACGAGGAGGCCAGGGACGCAGTCGCAACCAGGGCCGCCGAGGTGTCGTCGGCAAGCGAGTTGCGGCGGCTGTCGTAGCTGTTGCCACGACGATGAGCCTCGCGGCCTGCGGTAGCGGCGGACCCCGAAACCTGCTGGCCGATATCGAAGCCGGGCACGTGACGCTGGGTACGAAGTTTGACCAGCCGGGTCTCGGCGAGCGCACCCCGGACCGTGAGTTCGCGGGCGTCGACAACGATGTTTCCCGCTACGTCATTGAGTACATCGCCAACAAGAACGGTTGGGATGTGCCCGAGATGGAGTGGCGCGAAACCCCGTCCGCTCAGCGCGAGACGCTGATTAACAACGGCGAGGTCAACATGATCGCCGCCACCTACTCCATCAACGCTGGCCGCCTGGCTGCCGTCGACTTCGCCGGCCCGTACCTGGTCACGCACCAGGCACTGTTGGTGCGCGGTTCCGAGGGCATCCAGGGGCTTGACGACGTCGCCCCGGGCACTCGCCTGTGTTCTGTATCCGGCTCCACCCCAGCGCAGAAGGTCAAGGACGCTCTGCCGGAGGTACAGCTGCAGGAGTTCGATACCTACGCCGCATGTGCCGAAGGTGTGAAGCAGGGTGTCGTCGATGCCCTGACCACCGATGCGACCATTCTCGCGGGCTTCGCCCAGCGCTACAAGGAGCGCTTCGGCGACGACTTCCGCGTGGTCGAGCTGCGCAACCCCGATGGTTCCTACTGGACCAATGAGTACTACGGCATCGGCCTGCCCAAGGGTGATGATGCCAGCCGTGAAGCCATCAATGAGGCGCTGGAGTCGCTGTACGACACCGGTGAGCTTCAGAAGATCCTGAAGAAGCATTTGGGCGACAAGTTCGATCTCGACGACAAGCCGGCAATCGGCGATCTGTCGTTCGTAGAGAAGAAGTAGGAAGGGGTGCGAGCAAACAATGAATCCAGAACTATGGAGTGAAATGGGGCCGGAACTGCTTCCGGCTTTCTGGGTGACCATCAAACTGACGATTGCTTCGGCAATTGGTTCCCTGATTTTTGGCACGCTTCTCACCGCTATGCGCGTGAGCCCCGTGGGAATCCTGCGTACCCTGTCAACTTGGTACATCAACATTGTCCGCAATACCCCGCTGACGTTGATTGTGCTGCTGGCCTCAATGGGTCTCTACTACAACTTGGGGCTGCTGCTGGCTGCGGAGAATGACTCCTTCATTGTCAAGCAGAACTTCCGTCTCGCGGTGTTGGCCTTCGTTGCCTACACCTCGTGCTTCGTTGCGGAGTCCCTGCGCGCCGGTATTAATACTGTGCCGTTCGGGCAGGCCGAAGCCGCCCGCTCCCTGGGGCTTAGCTTCGGCCAAAGCTTCCGCTACATCATCTTCCCGCAGGCGTTCCGTGGCGCTATCGTGCCGCTCGGCAACACCCTGATCGCGCTGACCAAGAACACCACGATTGCCTCGGTAATCGGTGTGGCTGAAGCGTCGCTGCTGATGAAGACCATGACCGAAAACTACGCCAGCGATATCCTGATTATCTTCGGCATCATCGCTGTCGGCTTTATTATTCTGACTCTGCCGACCGGCCTGTTCTTCGGCTGGGCTGGCAAGCGATGGGCGGTGAAGCGCTAATGGCTACTCGCGCAACAGTTCTTTACGACGCGCCGGGCCCCAAGGCTCAGCGCTTCAACCGAACCCTCACCTGGATCGTGGCTGCAATCACCGTTGCGATCCTCGCCGGGGTCGGAATGAAACTGGCCGACAAGGGCCAGTTCGAGGCGAATAAGTGGTCGTTCTTCCTCGAATCCACCACTTGGACCACGTACATTCTGCCCGGCTTGGTCAGCACCATTATCGCGGCTGTGGTCTCTATTGTGTTGGCACTGGTTATTGGCGCTCTCCTGGGCGTCGGCAGGCTGAGCCCGGTCGCACCGGTGCGCTGGCTGTGCTCGGTGATTGTCGAGTTCTTCCGCGCCATTCCGGTGCTGGTGCTCATGCTGTTTGCCTACTCGGTGTTCGCGCTTTGGCAGCTGTTTCCGTCGAACTACCTCGGCTTTGCCGCCGTTGTGTTTGGCCTGACCATGTACAACGGCTCCGTCATTGGCGAGACACTGCGTTCCGGCATCGAGTCGCTGCCGAAGGGCCAGCGTGAGGCTGCGATTGCGCTGGGTCTCTCCCACCGCCAGACGATGGTCACTATTTTGCTGCCGCAGGCAGTCGCCGCCATGCTGCCGGCGATTATCTCGCAGATGGTCATTGCGCTGAAGGACTCCGCGCTGGGTTACATGATTGGCTACGTCGAGGTTGTCCGCTCTGGCCGCCAGCTTGGCGAGTACTACGGCGCCATGATTCCATCGCTGGTCGTCGTAGCAATCATTCTCATTGCCATCAACTTCGGCCTTGCCAACCTTGCTGAGCGCATCGAAAGCCAGCTCCGCGCCGGCCGCGCCCGCCGCAACATCATTGCGAAGGTCCCGCATCAGCCTGATGTCGGTGTCACCACCAAGGACCAGGCCAACGTGGATTGGCACGATGAGGACTACAAGGACCTCCGAGGCACCTACGAGTAAAGCTAATCACGGCTTAACGCCACACTTGCTTTACGACGAACACAGCGACGCCGCCCACGGAAACTGCTTATGGTTTCCGCCGGGCGGCGTTTTTGTTTGGCTACGGCCTTTGCCTTCGCTCCTATCGATGAGCTACTCACTGATGGCCACGCTACAGCGCAACGATAGGTGAATAGCGTGGCCACAAGTGCCGGGCACTACTGCGACCGTGCTCTACTACGACTCAGACTTCGTCCCCGACTCCTCTGGGCTCTCTGATTCCGACTTTTCGCCAGACTCAAACTCGCCTTCAACGACCACATCGGACTGAATAACCAGACGTCCCTCTTCATCGTGGGTGTACTCAAAGCGCGGCAGCTCATTGCCCTCTTCGTCGTAGCCCGGCGCGGGTGCGGCTTCGTGCTTCTCCAACTTCTCTGGAGTATCGGTCTTCTCCCACTGGCGGGTAACCGGCTTGCGCACTGCCATGTGGTCATCACTCATGCCTTTGACCAAGGAGTACATCATCACAAAGTGGAGGAAGAAGAACGGTACACCGATAACAATCACGGCAGACTGCAGCGCTTCCAGTGCGGTTTCACCAGAAATCAGCAGCAGAGAAGCTGCCACAGCACCAATCATGACGCCCCACAGCACGCGGTAGAAGGTCGGAGCCTTGTTTTCCTCACCGGTAGACATCATGTCCATCACCATCGAAGCGGAGTCAATGGAGGTGACGAAGAAGATCATAATCACAAAGAGCGCAAACACACTGACAAGGGTTGCCAGTGGGTACTGCTCCAGCAGGATAAATAGAGCCGGCGAGGGATCCCCTCCTTCGACGACTGGTTCCGTCAGAATGCCCGGCTGCTCATTTTCCAGTTCGAAGCCAGCGCGGCCGAAGATAGAGAACCACATGATTGACACGATTGTCGGCAGTGCAATCACACCGGCAATGAACTGACGCACAGTACGGCCGCGGGAAATACGGGCGACGAACATGCCCACAAATGGCGACCAGCAGATTGTCCAGGCCCAGTAGAAGACCGTCCAGGCGCCCTGTTTCCAATTCGGGTTGACGTCGTAGGAGTCAGTCCAGAACATGATGCGAGGCAGCGCATCCAAGTAGACACCTGTCGTATCGACGGTCTGGCGCAGCAGCGTCAATGTCGGGCCCATGAGCAGCACGAAGACCATCAATGCCATGGCGGCCCAAATGTTCGCATTGGACAACACCTTAATACCTTTGTCCAGACCGCGGGCCACGGAAATCGAGGCAATCACAATAATGATGGCAATCAGAATGAGCTGCACCATCGAGCTTTCCGGGGTACCGATTACACGTGCAGCACCGGAGTTAATCTGCAGCGCACCCATGCCCACCGATACCGCGATACCGACGACGGTACCGATGATGGCGACGGCGTCGATAAGCTTGCCCGGCCATGAGTAGATGCGGGTACCGAGCAGCGGCGCGAAGATGGAGGAGACGCGCGGCGGCAGGTGACGCTTGTAAATGAAGTACCCCAGCGCGAGCCCCGGCAGCGCCATGATGACCCACATGTGAATACCCAGGTGGTAGATGGTAAATGCCATCGCAGTGTTCTGAGCTTCGCGGCTCATCGGCTCTTGACCGAACGGCGGGTTGTAAGCGTGGTTGAGCGGTTCAGCCACGCCCCAGAACATCAGCATGGAGCCAGTACCACCGGCGAAGAGCATGCCGAACCACTCGGCGATGGTGTATTCGGGCTCTTCGTCATCATCGCCAAGCTGGATGCGTCCGTAGCGGGACACAAACAAGCCGATGAGGAAGATAAAGCTTGCCGAGACACCACCGATGAACAGCCAGCCCATGTTAGACGTAACCCAATCGGAAGCGGCCGAGTAGGCATCCCGAGCGGTATCCCCCAGCGCTATGGTCACTGCCACAAAGAGGACAATGAAACCCATCGCTGTCGTGAAGATCAACGGGTCGGTCGGCAGGTTCTTAAGAAAACCGCCCGACTTCTTTTCTTGCGTTTTTACTTGTGGCGTTTGTGTAGATCCCATTATCGGGGTCAGCGCCTTTCACTTCTAGATTGTCTGTCTCAGAAAAGACAGCTCGGAAGACACATTCCTCCCAAGTCGGTTATCTACGTTACAAAAGGAAGCCCAGTCATTCTCAATAACTAAGCCTTTGTGCTGTAATTGCGACTTTTTCCTTCGAGTTCACGCTGGTTTAACTGAACGTCAAAGTGGAAAACCTATCGTTCGACTCCATGCAGCTTTCCCGTCGCAGCGCTCTACGTTTAGGCGCATCCACCGCACTTGCCACTTCAGTCACGCTCGCTCATGCCTCTAGAGCTGCGGCTTCAGCTACACCGGGTTCGCCGTCACTGGCCTCCCCATGGTTACTGCGTTCTCGGCCACAGCTCACCCACGGCGTTGCAAGTGGCGATATCCGCGGCGACGGCGCATTAATTTGGGCTCGCTCAGACCGCCCCGCCCACATGGTGGTTGAAACTGCTGCAACTGAGAGCTTCCAGAATGCCAAGGTATTCCGCAGTAACTCTCTGTTAACTCCAGACACTGACGGCACCGGACGTCTACGTGTCGTCGGTCTCGAACCGGGGCAGGAAATCTTCTATCGCGTCACGCTCGAAGAGGCAGATACTGGAATCTGCTCTGATCCCGTTATCGGCACCTTCCGTACTGCCCCAAACCGCGCATCCAACATCCGCCTGCACTGGTCCGGCGATGTCGCAGGTCAGGGTTGGGGAATTAACGACGAAATCGGTGGCTACACCGGCTTTTCCACCATGATGGAGCGCAATCCAGACCTATTCATTCACTCAGGCGACACCTGCTATGCCGACGGTCCGCTGGATGAATCCGTCACGCTTTCCGACGGCACTGTGTGGCGCAACCATGTCACTCCGGCCAAATCCAAGGTTGCTGAAACTCTCGAAGAGTACCGGGGCCAGTACTCCTACAACCTCATGGACAAGAACTACTTGGCCTTCAATGCGCAGGTTCCGCAGCTAGTCCAGTGGGATGACCACGAAACAGTCAACAACTGGTACCCCAACGAAGTCCTAGACGATGATCGCTATACCGAGCGCGATGTCAACACCCTGGCCAAGCGTGCCTACCAGGCCTTCCATGAGTGGCAGCCAATTGATCAACAAATGGCTGTAGATGGGCGCGTCTACCGCAAGGTTTCCTACGGCCCGTTGCTAGACATATTCATTCTGGATATGCGCAGTTACAAGGGAGAAAACACTTCCAATAATCCGCGCTCGACAACCGAAGAACCAATCCTTGGCGAAAAGCAGACCAACTGGTTAATCGACTCCCTCAAGGACTCCCGCGCGACGTGGAAGATTGTTGCTAATGACCTACCGCTTGGAATCATCGTCCCCGACGGCGACGATGGTGACCAAGAAAGCGTATCCAATGGTGCCGCCGGTGCACCTGCAGGACGTGAACGTGAAATCGCCCGCCTGCTCAGCGCCATTAAAGATGTTTCAAATGTCGTCTGGCTCACCGCCGATGTGCACTACACCGCGGCTCACCACTACAGCCCAGAGCGCGCACAGTTCACCGACTTCGCACCCTTCTGGGAATTCGTCTCCGGTCCTCTCCACGCGGGCGCATTCGGCCCCAACGAAATGGATTCGACCTTCGGGCCGAAGGTGGAGTACGTCCACGCACCGGGTAAAGACAATGCCAACGCCGACCCCACACAGGACTTCCAGCACTTCGGCGAAGTCGATATCGACGGCGACTCACGCGAGATGACCGTCCGTCTGCTCACCACCCGCGGCACCGAGTTGTGGTCGACAACGCTAAAGCCAAAAGCGTAGGCGCACTGTTCAACAGCGCGTGGCGGTAGCCACTAATTAGTGCGTTCCGCCACGCTTTACGACGGTCTCCTGCCCCGCAGCCTGCCAGGCCACAATGCCCCCGTCCAGATTGATGAGCTCCGGTATGGCGCCATCAGCCTCAATCTCGCTGGCCAACAGCTCAATTGCCTGTTGCGAGCGGGCACCCGAGTGGCAGTGAATCAGAACTCGTGGGTAGTTCGACTGGAGGTTCCGCTCAGCCCACGCTTCGCGAATCGCAGCCCACCCACGGCTGCGAATGTTGCCGAGTGGCACAAGCACAGATCCGGCAATGGCAGCCTCCGCGTGTTCTTCAGGCTCGCGTACATCGATGAGAGGCACACCCTCGGCAAGAAGCTCGTGCGCCGTGTTGGGGCCAATGCTGCGCATGCTCTGCGCCGGGGCCTCCTCATCCTCGGTCCACGAAGCTGCGCACACCTGCGCAATTTCGGTCAAGTCGGAAACGGGTTCGCGCTCCGGGTCGGCTGCAAAGGACAGTGGGCGGGTGGTTGCCTCCAGGGCGTCGATAAGCACGAGTTTGCCGACGGCGACCTTGCCGACACCAGTGAGCACCTTGATAGCTTCGACGACCATCATGGAGCCGATCTGTCCGACCATTGCGCCGAGGACACCGCCTGCGGCGCACGACGGCACGGAGCCGGGATCGGGGATGTCGGGGTAAAGATCGCGAAGCATGGGGCCGTGGCCAGGCCAGAAGACGGACAGTTGCCCTGCGAACTGCAGAATCGTGGCCCAGACCAGCGGCGTTCCGGTCAGCTCCGCGGCATCGGAGGACAGGTAGCGCGTGGCGAAGTTGTCCGCGCCGTCGAGCACTACATCGTGAGTGGCGAAGAGCTCCTCAGCATTGTCGACGCTTAACCTGCCGACGATTGCGGTCACCGATGCCTCGGAGTCAAGGCGCCGCACGGCATCCGCGGCAGATTCGGCCTTCGGGCGACCAATGTCGGACTCACGGTGAATGACCTGGCGCTGAAGATTGGACTCGTCGACCACGTCATCGTCAATGATTGTGATATGCCCGACCCCTGCCCCGGCCAGGTATAACAGCGCAGGCGATCCCAAGCCACCAGCTCCGATAACGAGGACGCGGGAGGATCGCAAAGTTCGCTGCCCCTCGGCACCAAAGCCCGGCAGTGTTAGGTGCCGCGCGTACCGGCGCAGGTCGCGGTCCGAAAGATTGACACCCTGCTCCGCCATTACAGAGAATCCTGCTCGCGTGCGCCGCTGACGCGCTCAGTGATGATGCCCTCAAACGACGAGCTCGCCTGGGCCAGTCGACGCCGTGGGATGCGACCCGACTCGCGAGCAGTCAGTCCTGCCTCAACGCCGAAGCGCATCGCTGTGGCCATGCCCACCGGATCATGTGCACGGGTCACTGCGGATGCCAACAGCACTGCATCGCAGCCAAGCTCCATCGCCTGAGCTGCCTCAGACGCGGTACCGATGCCCGCATCCAGGATGATGGGCACATTCGCGCGGTCCACAATCAGCTCGATGTTGTGTGGGTTAAGAATGCCCAGACCAGTGCCAATCGGCGAGCCCGCCGGCATGACAGCTGCACAGCCCAGATCTTCCAGCCGCTTGGCCAGCGCCGGATCGTCGTTGGTGTAGGCGAAAACGACGAAGTCGTCAGCTACCAACTGCTCCGCTGCCGCAACCAGCTCGACCGGGTCCGGCAGCAGCGTGTCCTCGTCGGCGATGACCTCGAGCTTTAGCAGATTGGTCTCCAGCGCCTCGCGGGCCAACTGCGCAGTCAGCACCGCGTCACGAGCGGTATAGCACCCCGCAGTATTCGGCAGCGCCGCAATATTGTTGCGCTGCAGAATCTCAAAAACGTTCTGCTTCGTGCCGGGCGTAAAGCGGCGCATCGCCACCGTAGTCAGCTCGGTGCCCGAAGCCACCAGCGCGCGCTCCAGCGTATCCATGCTGGTCGCACCGCCAGTTCCCATAATCAGACGGGAGTTCAACTCCAGTCCGCCAATGCGCAGCGGTTCGCGTGTAAGTCCGCTCGCCGTCCCGGTTTCATTTTCCTGCGCGGACATATTTGCTTGTGCGGAATTCTCGGTCATCTCTAGCCTCCCTGAACTGCTGTCACGATGTCGATTGCACCTGCCACGGGCGTGCTCGCCCACTTGGCTCGCGGGATTACCGCACCATCCACGGCTACCGCGATTCCCAGGCGGGTGCCGTCCGCGGCAGTGCCGTCGTCGTTAAGCGCGTGCCCCGTGTGCTTTGCGACGAGATCTGCGACCATCTCCCCCGCAGCCGGTGTGTAGCCTTCGCCATTGAGTGTTGTGGTGGACATAAGCGAGCCTCCTCTAATCGCTGAAGCGGAATGGATTGACGGCGGAAAGAAGCACCGGGTCGTTGTCAGTTTCCCGACCTGCGACGACATCGGCCGTGAGCTTGGAACCGATGGCCGTAAGCAGAATGCCGTGACGGAAGTAGCCGGTGGACACGGTCAGTCCTGGAGCCACGCGGCCAATCATGGGGACATCGTCCGGGGAACCCGGCCGGGCGCGGGCGGTCATCTCGTAGATTTCGCAGTCGAGAATGCCGGGCACCAGGCGGTATGCGTCGCGGAGTAGCTGGTGGACTCCTTCGGCGGAGACGCCGGTCAGGTCATCTTCACGCGAGGTAGCGCCGAGCACGACGGTGCCGTCAGCACGCGGGACGATATAAACCGGACGCCCCTGAACCACACCGCGAATAGTGCGGGTGACCAGCGGCCGCAGGCGCTCCGGTACACGCAGACGCAGCACATCCCCATAGACCGGGCGCAGTGGCAGATTCAGATTCTCCGGCAGCCCGGTGATATCGGCAGTGTTCAACCCCGCAGCCAGAACGACCTCATCGGCGAGATAATCACTTCCGTCCGCACCGCGCAGACCGATGGCGCGGTCGGAAGCGTAGATAACCTCTTCCGCGCGGGTGCGGATGACACGGCCTCCCAGGATAGTCAGCAGTGCGTCGGCGAGCAGACGCGGATTGACCTGGTGATCTCCTGGAATATCCACCGCACCAACACAACCCGGCCCCAGTGCCGGCTCGGCCCGGCGCGCTTCGGTGGCGGTAATGCGGTTGATCTCCATACCCATGTCATGCTGCAACTCAACGAGCTCGCTAAGGGTCTGCCGGTCGGCGGCATCACCCGCACAAACAAACGTGGAATTTTCGATATAGCCGACATCGTGGCCCGATTCCTCGGCGATGGCCTGGGCAAAGTCGCGGTAGAGCTTGCCCGACTCAACCATCAGCGGATACAGCGTCGGCTGATCCCACACGACTTCGGCCACCGGCGCCAGCATGCCAGCCGCGGCGAAAGTTGCGCCGGAAACGGGCTCGGCATCGAGGACGGTCACATCGATTCCCTGGCGAAGTAGTCTCCATGCCGTCGCCAAGCCAATAATGCCCGCACCTGCGATAACAACGCTTGACGACGTATCCCCTGTGCCACCCTCACCTATCGAGGCAGCACCCATAGCGGCAGCATTCACTGCCATTCCTCCCTCCGGCGGCATAACCCGCATCAGGTAAAAGCGGTCGGCGTTATTCGCCCTCTCAGCCAGCGGCATCTCATCGATGCCGAGTACGGCTCCCGCGGAACGTAGTACTCCCCCATCATATGACTTCCCGATGGCCGCCACTACACCGCATCCTCGACCTCGCCTAACATGGGGACATGAACGCCTCATCAGCTGCCACTCGCACAACACGACGCGCCCTGCTTGCCGACGCCCGCCTGTACCTCTGCACCGACTCGCGTGCATCCCGCGGTGATCTGCGCGAATTTCTGCACGCCTGTTACGAAGGCGGCACCGACATCATCCAGCTGCGCGACAAGAAAGTCGACACTCGCGACGAGATTGCCGCCGTGGAGATCCTCGCCGAGGTCGCCGCTGAACACGGCAAGCTCTTCGCCGTCAATGACCGCGCCGACATTGCCGCGCTGACCGGCGCAGACATTCTGCATGTGGGCCAGGAAGACCTCACGACCGAGCAGGCCCGCCAGATCGTTGGCCCCGAGGTTCTCATCGGCCGATCCAACCGAAATCTGGACATGTTCGCCGCCTCACTTGCCGACGATGGCATCGATTACGCGGTAATCGGCCCGGTGTATGCCACCCCGACGAAGCCCGACCGTCAGCCCGTCGGAGTCGAGATGGTTCATGAAGCTGCGGCACTGGTGCGGAGAGTGCGGGCACAGGGATCAGCGGAGTCCCACCAGGATTCCGTGGCCGATATTGTGCGCCCACACGACCGCGGCGCAAGTGACCCCGTCAAGCCATGGTGGGCAATTGGCGGTATCAACGCCGAGACCGCCAATGCGGTTATCGCCGCTGGTGCGGAGCGCATTGTGGTGGTTCGCGCACTGACCGAGGCAGAAAATCCGGAAGAGGCAGCTCGTGCCCTGCGCGCTGCGATTACGAACGGTCGCTGAGTTTCGTGGGTTAAGTAGCAAAAGTGTGGGTTAATAGGCAAAAAGTGTGTCCGCTCGGCGTGTCGCTGGGTGGGCACCATTTGCTATCTAGCCCTACTTTGCCCCAATGCGAGTTAGTGACTGCGTTTATGACAAAAATGGCC
>NZ_KV795661.1:0-8008 GCF_001809065.1 Corynebacterium sp. HMSC055G02
CATTTTTGTCATAAACGCAGTCAGTAACTCGGATCGACCCCACGTCGCCAGCTATAAACGCAAGAAAGCGCCTCCCCACTCCACAAGGAGTGAGAAGGCGCTCGTGCGCTGTTACGCGCTAATCGCCGCGCAAGCTAACAGCTGCGCAGTGCAGTGCCTAAGTCGGCTTAGACGGTCTTAGATAGCCTTTGCACCGGTGAGGTCCAGGTCGACTGGCAGGTTGTCACCTGCACCGTCCTCGGCCAGCAGACCACCCTGGTTGTTGCCACCGGTCTGGGCACCCTGCTCCTGGCCGCCAGTCTGGAGGCCACCCTGGTTCTTACCGCCGGTCTGCATGCCCTGCTCTTGGCCGCCGGTCTGGAGACCATTCTGGTTCTTACCGCCGGTCTGGAGACCCTGCTCCTGGCCACCGTTCTGCAGACCCTGGTCGCCACCGACGTTTTGCAGGCTCTGGTCCTGGCCACCGGTCTGGAAACCGGACTGACGCTCACCAATCTGGCCCTTGTCGTTAACCTGGTCGCCGCCGACCTTATCGCCCTTCTCCAGCTTGTCGCCGCCAATCTGGTCTCCGCCGTTCAGCTGATCGCCGCCAGCGTTCTGGAGACCCTGGTTGCCGCCAACGTTCTGCAGAGCGTTGTCCTGATCGCCACCGACGTTCTGCAGACCCAGGTTGCCGCCCTCAGTCAGAGAGTGGAAGTTCGGGAACAGAGAGTCGACCTGAATCAGCGGGCCCTCCGGGAAGTTCACGTTGAACTCAGGTACCGGCAGCGGAGCCGGTGCTGGCAAGCAGGAAATCAGTTCGCAGATGTTGCACAGGTTATCCATGATGATCCTTTAGAAAAATGAAGTGTAGATAAATGGTGTGGCGCGATGCCCAGAGCTGAAGGTAAAGGGCTTCTCGCCTTCTCCTTTGCGGCCACTGCCGTGCTCACACGAAAACCGTACCGGTGATGAAAAACGGTCACAATATAGAAATTCGACCCACTTCAGCCAGGAAATTGGAAACAGAATAACGGCAAAATTTAACCTGCACTTATGCCCAAACGTCGCATGTCACGGGTCACATTGCTAGCCGTTTGGTCACCCCAAACCAGGCTCGCCTTTTCCAGCAGAAACGCCTCGGCACCTAATGAACTGCTCCCCATTAGTTGGACTGAGAAATCAGTTACCGACTAGTGGGGAGTAGTTGTCATTGAGAGCACGAAGTTCGCTAAGTGCATATCAGCGCGAGCAGTTGGTTGAACTATTTGAGCAAGGCATGGGCTATAGAGCCGCTGCCAATGCCCTTGGTGTCTCCAAGTATGCCGCCCGTATGCTCTGTCGTCGGTTTAAGCTGCATGCAGGCTATGTCTTGTGGAGAAACCGACTAAGCAGCAGTACTCGTTCGAGATCAAGAAGGAAGTTGTCCAACGCCACCTTGCTGGCTAGACAGCGATGGATCTTGCACGTGAATTTGGCCTGTCATCACAGCAGCTGGTCCGCGGGTGGTCGTGGAAATGGCGCAAAGACGGCGATGACGCGTTGAAACCAAAGCCGAAGGGCAGACCCAAAGGATCGGTCACGCCGAAGCCGCTGTCGGAGGAAGACAAGCTGCGTGGCGAAAACGAACGGTTGCGGGCCGAAAATGCCTATCTAAAAAAAATGCGGGACTTGAGGAATCAGGGACGCGCCTGAAAGTCCAGGCGATTGTCATCCTCAAGTCTCACCACCGCTTGGAGTACCTCCTAGAGGCAGCAGGTATGCCACGGTCGACGTTCTTCTACCACCAACAACGACTCAGTAAGCCAGATAAGCACGCCGAGCTCAAGCAAGCGATTCGGGAAAGCTTCGAGCGTAACAAGCATCGCTACGGCTACCGACGAGTGCTACTTGACCTACGCAACCAGGGCTGGGTGGTCAACCACAAACTCGTCTACAAACTCATGCGCCAGATGGGGCTGCGAGCCAAGATCCGCCAACGTAGACCTTATGTTTCCTACACCGGGACGATCAGCCACATTGCCGACAACAAGCTTGACCGCAAATTCACCCCGGATCAGCCAAATACCGTCTTTGTCAGCGACGTCACCGAGTTCAGGGTTGCAGGCCGCAAGGTCTACCTGTCACCGGTGATGGACTTGTTCGACCGCTCAATCGTTGCCCACACTGTGGCTACATCGCCGTCGACAGCGTTGACCACCGATTCTTTGCCCAAGGTGATCGCGGCGTGGGCACCTGAACCCGGGTGGATGATGCACACCGATCAAGGTTTCCAGTACCAGCATGCCTCGTGGCGTGACCTGATCGGCGACAACGGCGGTGTTCAGTCGATGTCGCGTAAAGCCAACTGTTACGACAACGCGGTCATGGAGAACTTCTTCGGCCACGTGAAAACCGAGATGTACCACGGAGAAGTCTTCGACACGGTCGCAGAGTTCAACCAAGTAATCGACGAATACATCCAGTGGTACAACACCGAACGCGTCCAACAACGACTCAAGGGCCTGACCCCGATGCAATATCGAAATCAGACCCTTGAAGCCCTAACCGCCTAGAGTTAAACCAGTCCAACTTTCGGGGACCAGTTCACCTCGGATCCCCGCGGGGCTTTTTCTGCCCCTCACCCTTTCACTTTTGCTTTAGGTAAGGGTAAGTTAACTCCCACTATGACCTCGAACCCAGTTACCCTGAACACTCCGACGAACACTTCCGCCTACCGCGCGGCCTTTTCTGACCACCTACTCTTGGCCGCCCCTTCTGAACCGCACCATCGAATCATCCGCGCCACTGTTTATGACGTCAGCGCCCCGGCAGAAAACCTGCAGAGGATTGTCATCCGCTCCCCCGAGCTAGTCGGCTTTCAGCTTTCCGGCCCGGACGAATTCTTTGGCCTCTTTATGCCGGCTAAGCCCGGCGAGAATCTCCATTTACCCCTCCACGGAGGTGGCGCCAATATCCGCGCAAGCGTTACAGCCATGCCGGAGACCCAACGCCCAAATTTACGTTGGTACACCGTACGCTCACTCGATCCCGAGTGCGGACAGATAACTTTCGACGTGGCGACACATGGCGTCAAAAATCCAAAGGATGAGCACGTCGGACCAGGGCTCGCCTGGGCTCTTGCAACTCGTGTTGGCGACCAGGTAGGCATCTGGACATGCCAGGGCCTCTGGCACCGCGCGCAAAGTTCACAAACACTTATCGCAGACCCATCTGCCGTACCTTCCGTTCGCGCCATTTTGGATTACGCGGATGCGTTTGCCCCGGAACAGTTGCGCGACATACACCTCGTAGTGGTCGCCGAGAACCATGGTGACCTCGAGCCATCCCTCGTCGCCGACTGGGAGAGCAAGCTGGGCAGCCTAGAAGTGCTGTTTAGCGCTACAACGGACTTCAGCACGGCAGTGATGTCCCACCTACAGCAACTGGACCGTGCCGAACACCCCGCAACACAGTCGAAGTACGTCTGGGTCGCGGGTGAAGGACAGCTCTGCAAGGAAGTACGGCGCCACGCAATTCACACCTGGGGCCTCAATAGCGAATCCGTGCAGTGGTGCCCCTATTGGTTCCTAGGCAGGGCACGGCCTTAATTAGCCACAATCCCTCGCGGCACAATAATCGGAGCCATACCGCGGGGATCTTCCCACACCTCGGCATTCAGGCCATATGCCTCGCGCAACACATCCACCGTCAGAGCCTCCTTTGGAGAACCCTCGGCGATCTTTTCCCCTTCCTTCATGACGATCATCTCGTCGCTAAAAGCTCCCGCCAGGCCAAGATCATGAAGTACGGTAATCACCGTCTTGCCCTCTTGAGCGAGCTCCCGCACGATACTTAGAATCTCTATCGCATGTGCCGGATCTAGGTAGGTAGTCGGTTCGTCCAACAGCACAATTGGCGTATCCTGCGCCAACACCATCGCCATCCAGACCCGCTGCCGCTGGCCGCCAGAAAGCTCCGCCACGTCGCGGGCAACAAGATGGTCAACCTTCGTCTTCTTCAGCGCCTCGCGCACTTTTTCTTTATCTTCTGACGCCGTCGCTCCCCCACCCCAGAGCGATCGACGATAAGGGTGCCGTCCGCGCTCCACAAGTTCTCCAACGGTCAATCCCGCCGGACACAGCGGGTGTTGTGGCAAAAGCGCAATTAGTTGGGCGGCTTCGCGCGACCGCAAACTATGCACGTCCTTTTTCTCTACAAGAACCCGTCCTTCGGCGGGAGCAAGCAGCCGAGAAAGCGTCTTGAGCAACGTCGACTTGCCACAACCATTGGGGCCTAAGAGCGTGGTGACCTTCCCGGGCTCTGCAGTGAAAGACACGTCCTTAACAATGCTTGGGCCGTCGTTGTAGCCCACGGTGACGTGATCAACTTGAACGTTCATTGAACCATTCCTTTCAGAGTTCCGCGACGGGCCGCCAACCACACAAGCAACACCAACGCGGGGCCACCGATGATGGCGGTAACCAAACCCACAGGGGATGTAAATGGCAGTGCGCCCGCCACGACGGCGCACGCAGCTAATAGAGCAGCGCCTGCAAAAGTAGAGCACAACGGATGGGGCGTGGGCGTTCCGGCCACCAGCTTGGCCAGCTGAGGAGCCAATAGTGCCACGAATCCAATTGGGCCGACAAAGGAAACCACCACCGCGACAATGCCCGTTGCGGCAATGAGCAAAATAGCGCGCACCCTCGTGACATTTACCCCAAGTGTGGACGCGGTGGCGTCATCATGAGAAAGAAGAGGGACATCGCGCGTAACACAAAGGCCTAAAACTACGAAGGGCAACAGGCCCAACACCATAGGAAACAAAGCTTCCATACGCACAAAGCCGGTAGACCCAGCGAGCCAAGTTTGGGCATCCGTGGCACGAGTTAAGTCAGCCCGGAGCAGGAGATACTGCACTAAAGACTGCGTGAGGAAAGACAGTGCCAGGCCGATGACCACTACGCGCTGCGACGTCCCGAAGCCACCGAGTAGAACGAGCAAACCAACGATCACTAGTGCGCCAAGCAAAGCGAGTGCAGCACGCCACCAGAACGTCGGCACCCCCTCACTCCATGCAGGGCGGGTAACTACGGTGCCCGCCACAACCAAAACCGCCGCGCCGCCGGATACACCGAGAATGTCCGGGCTGGCCAGCGGATTGCGGGCCATGGTCTGAGTCCACGCACCTGCCAGCCCTAGAGCCGCGCCGACCAGAACGGTAGCGATTGCTACAGGCAGGCGGAGATCCCACACCACGTTGATTGCTTGCTGTGTGCCCCCACCGGTGAGAACCTCGATGACTTCCATCGGGCTGAGCTTCACCGCTCCTTGCCCCAGGATTAAGCAGTAACAAAGAGCCGCTATGAGGGCGAACCCTGCCGAAGCCGCCAGGACGCGTCTGCTTCGTGAACGCTTAATACTACGGATAGACGTCATATCGCTCATATCGTCAGCTCCGAGTCATTCGAGGTCGGTGAACTCTTCTTACGTCGCACCGCCAGAATCATCACTGGGGCACCGACAATAGCTAAGACAATGGACATTTCCAGCTCGTTAGGCTGCAGGACGAAGCGGCCCACAATATCGGCTAGCAACACAGCCGCGCCACCAACAATGCCGGTCGGCAGCAAGAGGCGAGTCAGGGACGGGCCGGTAAACGGGCGTAGTAGGTGTGGCACGGCGAAGCCCACGAATGTCACAAGCCCCACAGTGGCTGTCGCCGAGCCGGCGAGGATGATCACCGCTGCGGCAGCCAACAAGCGGGTTCTCGTGGGCGAGCTGCCAAGGGAACGGGCGGAGTCCTCTCCCATCGCAAGTAGATCCAGCGGGCGTGCTGCAAGCGCACCACATAGAGCACCTAGTGCTAGACCTAAAGCAGCTAAGGCCACGTCTTCCATACCCCGCCCAGCTGTAGAGCCAACGGTCCAGCGGCGGAGCCCTTCCAGGGTGTCGGAAGAATAGAGGCTCAGCATATTCGTGGCCGCTTGCAGGGCGAAGGTAACTCCCACGCCCACGAGTACCAGAGTTAGCGGGTTACGCGATACGCGGGAAATCAACAGCACGATTAAGGCAGCGACGGCCGCCCCGACGAGCCCTACAAGTGTCCGCTCCCCGACCGTCGTTGCCCAGCCCAAGGTCAGTGCCGCAGCGACTGCGAAACTTGCTCCAGCGTTCACGCCGATAATGCCGGGATCTGCCAGGGGGTTGCGGGTCCAGCTCTGAGCAATGGCACCCGCCATAGCCAGGGCTGCGCCTGTGATCACAGCCAAGAGGGTGCGCGGAACGCGCAAGTCCCAAATGATGCCGGATTGCGTAGATGGGTGCGGACCATGCATGAGGATGCTGGTCACTTCGCCAATGGAAAGATCTTTGGAACCCAAGTACAGGGAGGCAAGCAGCAGCAAAGCCAAGCCAACGAGTGCGGCCGAAGTAAGCAAACGCCGGGAAAACACCAAAGAATGTCGAGTTCTTGAAACGGACACTTTCAATTAAATTGCGTCAGAGAACTTGTCGACTGCCCAGGGGATGGTCAATGGGTTCGGCATACTCATTGCATTGCCCACGTTTTCGTCCATCCAGCGGACCTTGCCTTCGCGAACAACGTCCAGCTTGCTGAATGTTGGATCCTTCTTCAAGGTATCGGCGGCACCCTGGTAATCAAGGATGAAGAGGTAATCGACGTTGTTGAGGTCGCTGTAGTTCTCAGGTGCGATGTCGCGGTAGAACTCGCCCCCGTTACCTTCGAGCTCCTTCGGGATCTCGAAGCCCAGACTCTTGATAAACTGCCCGCGACCGTCACCGGAGGTGTACAGGCCGATCTTTCCCTGATAAGGCATGACGATAGCCGCACGCTTGCCTTTGAGCTCAGGGTGCTGCTGTTGGAAATCATCGAAGGCCTTCTGCGTTTCTTCGACGAGTTTGTCGCCTTCTTCTTGCTTGTCTACAGCGCCGGCGATCTGGTTGACCTGATCCCGCCAGGGGATCTGCCAGTCCGTGGCACCGTCTGGCTTAACGGTGGTTGGGGCGATGTCATTAAGCGCCTTCTTCGCCTGCGCGTCTACGGCAGAGTTCACCGCAATGATCTTGTCCGGATCAGCGGCGGAGATCTTCTCCAGGATTTCAGCAGTGAATCCGTTGGCAGTACCGTAAACCACTTCAGGCTTGTTGTCGCCGAGCTTTTCGGTAGCCCATGGGCCGACGCCAGATGCATCAACATCTCCCTCAGCACCCCAGGGCGCTACGAGGACTGGTTGGATGCCTAGAGCGAGCAAGGTATCGCTGTCTCCCAGGCCAACTGCGGCGATGCGCTCGTCCCCGGTGCCCTCATTTTTTGACGCCGCCGCGTCGTCGCCTCGGGAGCAACCAGACAGAACAAGAGTGGATGCTGCCAAGACAGCGGCGGTCTTCAGCGCCGCTCGACGGGTCAGCGAATTGTTTCGAAACATGTGAAAACCTAACGCGTAAGGAACTCTTTGAAACGCTGTAAAGTACCCGTAGCCCCAAGAGACTGATGGCCTCTTTCGGCTACGGCCAACACAGCAATCGAGCCTATATTACACAGGTAAGGCTAACCACACAACAGGCTACCCTAAATTAGTCCGCTTCCTGCTCGGCCGCTACCGACTCCATCGCCGCCCTGGCCACCGTCGCCACGCTGGCCACCCTAGCCACCCTGGCCACTGTCACCGCCCTGGCCACCCTAGCCACCCTGGCTCTCAATGCCGAGATGCTCGCGCTATTGCAACTCGTGGCACCAACTGTCGGAAAAGTTGCACTTCGAAGGTCGAAATGTCGCTAGAACGGGAATCTGTCAGCACAGGCGCGCCTCCGAATTTTGCGACAATTCCCTGACCTGCAGTTTTGCGGAGCTGCAAATCAGTGTCTTTAACGCATTCCCGTTCTAGCGACATTCACCCCTGCTAGCGCCCCAAATACGGCGCCGTCGGCCACGCATCCCCGGTCTAGCGACATCTGCACATCCTCACGCCGCCAAATAGGGCGCCGGCGCCTCCCGTGACGCAATCCCCCCCCCCCAGCACTGCGC
>NZ_KV795661.1:8108-33810 GCF_001809065.1 Corynebacterium sp. HMSC055G02
CCCCCCCCCCAGCACTGCGCTCGCACAATCTCACATTCCGCTGGCGCTGCAGCCAAGCGGAAAGCGTGGGCGTCAATAAGAAAAAATAGGCCCCCTACCGCAACAATGTGAACTACTCCCCATTAGTTGGACTGAGAAATCAGTTACCGACTAGTGGGGAGTAGTTGTCATTGAGAGCACGAAGTTCGCTAAGTGCCGAGGCTTAACTTTATGCGCTTTTAAGTACTGCGCTCAACTACTGGTCAGCGACCAACAACTCCGCAATCTGGATGGTATTCAGAGCAGCGCCCTTACGCAGATTGTCGCCAGAGACAACCAGCACCAGGCCACGCCCCTCCGGAACCGACTGATCGACACGGATACGACCCACCAGGGACTCATCCACACCAGCGGCGGCAAGCGGATTCGGAACGTCGACGACCTTCACGCCCGGCGCGGACTCCAGCAGTTCGGTTGCCTTCTCTACGGACAGAGCATTCTCAAACTCAGCGTGAATCACCAGCGTGTGGCCAGTGAACACCGGAACGCGCACACAAGTACCAGCAACAGCCAGCTCGGGGATAGACAGAATCTTGCGGGACTCATTGCGGAGCTTCTGCTCCTCATCAGTCTCCAGCGAACCATCATCAACAAAGTTTCCAGCCACCGGCAGCGCGTTGAAAGCAATCGGTGCGACATACGGACCAAAGTCCTCCGCAACCAGAGCCGAACCATCAGTGGTCAGCTTCTCCAGGTTGTCGATGTTCTCGCGCACCTGGCCAGCCAGAGTATTCACACCAGCAAGGCCCGAACCCGAGACCGCCTGATAGGAGGACACACGCAGACGCTGCAACCCGGCCTCGTCGTGAAGCGGCTTGAGAACCGGCATCGCGGCCATGGTGGTGCAATTCGGATTCGCGACAATGCCCTTCGGGATGTCCTGCAAAGCATCCGGGTTGACCTCGGAGACCACCAACGGGACCTCCGGATCCTTACGCCACGCCGACGAGTTATCAACAACAACAGCGCCAGCAGCCGCAAAACGCGGCGCCTGCTCCTTCGACAGCGTGCCGCCAGCGGAGAACACCGCGACATCAATGCCCTTCAGATCCTCATCCGAAGTAGCCGCGACATCCTCGACAACAATCTTCTCGCCGCGGAACTCCAACTCCTTGCCCGCACTACGAGCAGAAGCGAAGAAACGAACCTTATCGGCCGGGAAATTACGCTCCGCCAACAGGGTGCGCATCACACGGCCAACCTGACCAGTGGCACCAACAACAGCAATCGTGGTCATAAGAACTCCTTAACGTCCCGTACCAGCGTAAACAACAGCCTCGGTGTCGCCACCGAGATTGAAAGCGTCGTGCAGAGCCTTCACAGACTTATCGACATCCTGGTCATTAACCAGCACCGAGATACGAATCTCAGAAGTGGAAATCAGGTCGATATTCACACCCTCATCAGCGAGCGCCTCACAGAACGTCGCAGTCACACCCGGGTGGGACTTCATGCCAGCACCGACCAAGGAGACCTTGCCCACGTGATCGTCGTAAAGCACGTCGTTCCAGTCATTGTCAGCCTGCAGCTTCTTCAGCAACGCCATCGCCTTCGGAGCGTCCTCGCGCGGGCAGGTGAAAGTAATGTCAGTGCGGTTATCCGCGATGGTAGAGACGTTCTGCAGCACCATATCGATATTGATCTCCGCATCCGCAACAGCACGGAACATCTTCGCCGCCTGGCCCGGATCATCCGGAATGCCCAGCACGGTCACCTTCGCCTCGGAGCGGTCATGCGCCACACCGGTCAACACTGCTTCTTCCATAGGGATATCCTCCATCGATCCATCAACAAGGGTGCCAAGTTCATTGCTATACGACGAACGCACACGCAACGGAACATTAAACGCGCGGGCGTATTCGACACTTCGCAGCTGCAAAATCTTCGCGCCAACCGCAGCCATCTCCAGCATCTCCTCGAAGGAAATGTTGTCCAAACGCTGTGCGTCCGTCACAATGCGCGGATCCGCGGTGTACACGCCATCCACGTCGGAGTAAATCTCGCAGACGTCTGCCTCCAGAGCTGCCGCGAGGGCAACCGCAGTGGTATCCGAGCCACCACGGCCCAGCGTAGTGACGTCCTTAGTCTCGCGGTTTACACCCTGAAAACCGGCCACCAGGCAGATATGGCCCTCATCGAGAGCCTCACGAACACGGCCCGGAGTGACCTCGACGATGCGGGCGTTACCGTGGCGCTCCGTGGTGATCACGCCGGCCTGCGAACCGGTGAAAGACTGGGCCGAGGCACCGAGGCTTGCAATCGCCATAGCGACCAGTGCATTGGAAATACGCTCACCGGCGGTCAGGAGCATATCCATCTCGCGTCCCGGCGGGACCGGGTTGACCTGCTCAGCGAGGTCCAGAAGCTCATCGGTGGTGTCGCCCATTGCCGAGCAGACAACCACGACGTCATTGCCCTGCTTTTTGGTTTCCACAATTCGTTCTGCAACACGACGAATGCGTTCGGCGCTCTCCAGGGATGAACCACCGTACTTCTGCACAACCAGTGCCATGGTCGGCAACCTCCAAAAACTAGGCAACTATATGCACGTAACTATTATTGACTCAATTTACTTGAGTCGCATTCGTAATTACATAGTGGGTTACCAAAACGTAGCTTGCGGGGGTTGCGTGGAGGGTTTGGATCGGGTTGCGTAGGGGTTGCGGGGTTATTGGGCATGGGTTGGGTGCGGATCGGACGCTGCTGCGGGCTGCAAATGTGAAACTGACTAAGTTTATGACAAAAATATGCCCTGAAACTTGTCAAAACTGACATAAACCTAGTCAGTAACTCTCGGTACTGTGCCAAGAACTCCGGGCTCAGCCAGCTCCACTCCGGGCTCCCCGGCCCGAGCTCAGTCAGCATATCGGCCGAACCAGCTAATTCCCGAGGCGCTGCGGGCACCAACCACTGCCCCGCCCAACCCCTGCGAAGTGGACATGACAAGTGTTGCATGCCTAGCATTCCCTACGTGAACAATGACCTTCTCGCTGCGATACTGGCACTGCTGTCCGCACTCAGCATCGCGTGGGGAACCGTCATCCGCCACAACCTCTCCGGAACACTGGAAGAGGGCACCAGCACACTTCGCGGAGTGGCGAAGACCCTGAAGCTGCCGCGCTGGTGGCTGGGCTCGGGCCTGGCGATTGCCGGGTATGTATTTCAGGTCGCGGCGTTGGCATTCGGCACGTTGCTCCTGGTGCAGCCGTTGCTGGTCATGAAGCTGATGCTCACGCTCCCGCTGGCGGCGAAGGTCAATGGTCGGCGGATTTCGCGGTCAGAGATGATTTGGTCCGTGGCGCTTACTTTTGCGGTGGCGACGCTGGTGTTGCTCGGCAAGCCGACTGCCGGCTCCACCGATATCCCCACCTACCTGTGGGGATGGGCTCTTGCCGTCGGTGGCGTGGTCACCTGCGGGCTTTACGCCGCTGCAGTTCAGTGGCCCAACACCGGCACCGGCACCGGCGGCGGCTCAGACACCAAACAGCGCGGAGTGCTACGCCAGAACCCGAAGGCCCTGCTGCTCGGCACGGCAACCGGCTGGCTGTACGGCTTCGTCGCGCTGCTGTCTAAGTCGGTGGTCGATACCTATGTCAACGACGGACTCGTCCAGCTCCTGCTCTCCTGGGAACTCTGGCTGCTGGTGGCACTGGCGGTTATTGGCGTCGGCCTGCAGCAGGCGGCTTTTAACGCGGGACCGTTGCAGGCTTCGCTACCAGCTATGACCGTCGTGGAGCCGATTGTTGCCTTCAGCTTGGGATACATCGTTCTTGGTGAACGCTTCCAGGCAGTTGGTGTGCAGTGGGTGGCGCTGTTTATCGCACTGGCGACCATGATTTCTGCCACTATTGCCCTGGCGGCTCGGCCGGCAGAAGCCACCGCCACAGCCTCCACAAGCGCCCCAAGCACCGAAAACACCGCAGACACCGCGACCACCGACACCACAAGCACCGCAACCACCGACGCCCCAAGCACCGAAATCACCACCACAGACTCCACCGATGCCACCGCTCGGTAAGTAGAGTTCAGCTCTCCCGGGTTGCATGACCTAAATTGGTATGTGCACTTATTAAGTCGTTAGCGATTTGTCGGCCTGGCTATCCCCTGCCCGGGAACTATCCCTGGTGAGAAAGACCCGTGGCCGCTATGCACAAGGTCACCAAAGGTAGGACTCGATGGGGCGTCATTCCCATTCCAAGCGGGCAACTTCCAAGCGGGCAACCAACACCAAAGCAAAGCCCCAAAAGGGCAAGAAGCTCAACTCGAACACCATCATCGCCCTGCTGCTGATCATTGGCGGTTTGGGCGTGCTGCTGTACCCGGTTGTCGCAACGCAGTGGAACAACTTCCTACAGGCCCGCGCCGCAGATGAATACTCCAAGCTGGAGAAATCCGCTCCTCCTGAGGTCTTGGACACCGCCTGGAATGAGGCCCACGAGTACAACGCCAGCCTCGGCGAGGTCAATCCCGGCGATGCCTGGACCACCTCCGATGACGAGTCTTCCCCGGAGTACCAGCGCTACCGCCACTACCTCGACGTGCTTGGCGAGACCGACGCGCTCGGCCGCATCGTCATCCCGTCCATCAACTCTGACCTGCCCATTTTCCACGGCACGTCGGAAAAGTCGCTTTCGCGCGGTGTCGGTCACCTCTACGGCACCGACTTCCCGGTCGGCGGCGTGGGCGAGGGTGAAGGTCGTCACGCGTCGCTGTCGGCGCATACGGGTCTGCAAAATGCGACGCTGTGGGACAACCTCGACAAGGTCAAGAAGGGCGACGCGTTCTACATCGCAGTCGCGGGTCACAAGTTGAAGTATGAGGTCCACGACGTAGCCGTCGTAAAGCCGGATGAAACCGATGCTTTACGACGCGTCCCCGGAGAAGACCTGATCACCCTGATTACGTGCACGCCTTACGGCATTAACACGCACCGACTGCTGGTGACGGGGCATCAGGTGCCGATGGATCCTGACGAGGAGTCCGTGTTCGACGGCAGCGGTTCGCAGTGGCAGTGGTGGATGTGGGCCATCCTGGCAGCAGCGGCGGTGATCATTGCGCTGCTGATTTGGTGGCTGCGGAAGCTCTCGCGCGACGGCAAGGGCGAGCCGGAAGCCGAGCGCGAGAGCGACGAGACAGAGAATGACGAGGCGGAGGATTAGGCCCCCTTACGAAGTCGCCATCACCTTCGTCTCCTCGATTGCGTTCTTGATCTCGTTGATTCCCTTTTCAAAGATGCGCTGAAGGCCCAGCGCCAGAATCAGCGACGGGATGATGAACAGCGCCAACATGAACATCAGCTTCCAGTAGTCTGCCTCATAGATACCGGCGATGGAGCTGCGGAACATATCGATCGCGTAGGTACCCGGCAGCCAAGGGCTAATGTTCTGGACCCACTGTGGCACCAGCGGCAGCGGATACGCGCCACCTGCGGCCGAGACCTGCATCACCAGCAACAGCACGCAGATGGCCTTGCCGGCGTTGTCGAAGGTGAAGACGAACGAGAAGACGATCATCATAAACACCAGCGAAATCACCCAGCCGGCCAGCAGCATCAGGAATCGGTGTGCGGGATCGATGCCCACGTACACCTGGAGTCCCAACACCATCAGTGTGGACTGAACCAGGCCTACGCTGGCGAAGGTGGCGAACCGGCCGAAGTATTTCTCGACGCGGGTGTAGTCATCGGCCTGCGCAGCGTTGATTTGTGCGTCACTGGTCGGCTCGTCGATTTCATCGCTGGCTGCATCGCCCTGCGCATCATCGACTGCATCGCTGACCACATTCTCGGCCTCATCATCGCCGACCTTCTGTCCGTCGCGGCTACGGACCGTGGTGCGGATCAGCACCGACGACAGCAGCGCACCGATCCACAGCGCGAGGGTCGCATAGAACGGCGCCATACCCGCACCGAAGCTCTGGACTGGGAAGACGGGGTCTTCCTCGACCTGCACCGGCGCGGCCAACTGCGCTGCCAGGGCACTTGGGTCATCACCGACGGCCTCAGCAATTCGCGAGAGGTCACCGGTGTCCTTCGCCTCTTCCAGCGCGTTGTGAATCTCGTCGAAGCGAGCCGCCAGATCATCAAAACGGTTGCTCAGGCCCATCGTGGCGGCGCTAGTCTTACGCAGCGTATCCACCGGCGAGCCGGAAATCGTACCGCGGATGCCGCGAATGTCCTCGCCAATGACCTCGATGTCGTTGCTCAGACGCGACACCGGCTCCGACAGTGCGTCGATCTGCGGGCGCAGGTTCTGCTCGTAGGAGTTTTTGGCATTTTCCACAGCGGCAATCGCAGCCGTGAAAGCGTCCTTCGCCTGGCTTATCGACGATCCCGTATCCCGGCCACCGCGCAAATCCGCCGCCACGGCGGAGAAACTCTCCTGCAGCCCACGGGTGCGAGCAATCGAGGTGTTCAGATCGGAAATCGCGCGGTCATAGCCCGGCTTAGCGACACCCGGAACCACTGCCCCCACGGTGTCCTCCAGGCGGTCGCGCATCGCAGTCAGGCCATCGGCCTGCTGGCCGAACTTGGCCGCCATCGCGTCAAAGGTATCTGCGGTCGCGCCGCTGGTGGCCTGGGTGCCGTCGACAAGCTCGTTGACGCGGTCGCGCACGCCTTCGTAGCTCGACTGCGTTGCGTCGAGCGCCGTGCTAACCGAGTCGCGAACATTGCCGACCGCGGCTTCCAGATCGCCTGCGACGTTGCCGTCACCCGAACCATTGCGCAGAATGTCCATCCGCGCACCAGCGTTTTCCAAAATGGAATCCGCGGTCTCCACCAGCGGCACGGTGGTCTCCACCAGCGTGGACAGCGAACGAGCAGTCTGCGCACCGGAGCGCAGCCGCGCGGCGGTGTCATCAACGCGGTTTTGCACGCGCGTCAGTGCCTGCTTGGAGTCGGAGGTGTTTAGATACTCATCCAGCGAGGTGATCACGCCCAGCCCAACACTGGCGACGACCTGCGTGAAGTTCTTGTCAATCTCCTGAATAACGCCACTCGCGCCCTTACTCGTAATGATTGACGAAAGCGCGTTCTTCTTCTCATTCGTATAGAGCGTCAGCTTAGGCGCCTTGGTGCCCCGGACGTAGAAGGTCATCAGTTCAGTACTGAAGTTCTCCGGAAGCACGATTGCCGCGTAGTAGTCACCGGACTTAGTGCCGTCGATGGCGTCCTCAGAATCCGTAATCTGCCAGTCAATTTCGTGGTTACGGCTCAGCTTCGACAGCACCTCATTGCCCAAGTTGACGTCAATCGCACCGATATCCGTGCGATGACCACGGTCATTACTGGCGACCGCAATCTTCAGCTTGTCGGTGTTCTCAAACGGCTCCCAGCTGGCCAGCACATTAAAGCAGGTGAACAGCAGCGGAATCAGCACCAGACCGAAAACCATGATGCCGGTCATCGTGTTCTGGCGGATCACCCGAAAGTCATTCCGCACAATTTCAAGAACGTTTCTCATTAGGCTTCACCTTCTGGGGAAGTCTTCACGCTTGCCGACGACACCTTCGCCTGTGGCTCAAACGAATCACCAGCATTTTCCAGCGAGTACGCATGCGGATGGGAAGTTTGGTGCTCCATGTAGGCGCGCAGCTCCTCCTCCGACATCTCGCTGAGCTCCTGGGCGTGAATCACAGACTGCTTGACGTACTCGCGCACCGCGATGTAGGCGAGGCAGAGCAGCACAAACAGGCAAGCCAGACCGAAGAACAGGGCCTTCTGATCCGGGTAGTTACGGGCCAAAATACCCAGCACCACCAGGGCGGCCACGGCGATGCCAATGGCCATGCGCATGAACAGCGTGTAGCTGCCACGCAGATTCTCCATCCGCTCGTCGACTCGCGTCTGGTACTCCTCGCGGTTGCGCAGCGCGAAGACCAGGTCACTGAGCTTGTACCCACTACCGACCAGGTGGACTTCTTCGTTGTTGACCAGACCGCCCTCTTCAAGCTGGTGGTTAACCAAGACGTTGACCGAGGACAGACTGCGACGCAGCCAGTAGCCGACCACGTAGGCGATCGCTGCCATGACCATTAGGGTGAGCATGTTCTTCAGGTAGTAATTCGAGTAGAAACCACCAATGGTCTCGCGGAGAGCATCAATGCCGTAGGTCAACGGCAAGAACGGATTCAGCGCCTGGAAGAAGTCCGGGGTCATCTCAATTGGATAGAGACCGGCGGCGCCAGGAATCTGAATAAACGCGAGCACTACTGCAATACCACGTCCCACGTGGCCAAACGCCGACACCAAACTGTAAATAATGGCGAGATAACACAACTCCACCACGACACAGGTGAGGACGAACGCAACCGCGCTGACATGCTGCACACCAATGACGATGTCACCGATAGAGACAATCAGCGCCTGGAAAGTAGCGATGATGCCCAACAGCAATGTGCGCCCCATGTACGCCTGGCCCACCGTGATTTCCTTGAAACCTTCCGCGTCGACTTCCACGCGGAAAATCACAATCAGAATGAACGCACCAATCCACAGCGACAGGTTGGTAAACAGCGCCGCCATACCCGAGCCGTAGTGATCCACCGGGAACACGGCCTCGGTCTTAACCTCAGCCGGATCGCTCAGGAACTGCGAGATACCCTCAGGATCGAGGTCGTTGACCATGTTCATGGCTTCGCGCTCTTCGGTGGTGCCCAGGGTAAGGACATCGAGACGCGCGGTTTCCAGACCATCGCGCACACCATCAAGGTCGGCCTTGAAGCTCTCGAGGACCTGATCCGCAGCAGAAAGCTGCCCACTCGTAGCGTCGAGAAGCGCGGACGTTTCCTTGACGGTGTCCTTTTGCGCGCCCAGCGCCGCCGCGTACGAACCCACGCGCGCGTTGAGCTGATTAAGCGCCTTGCTCAACTGCGGAAGTGCGTCCTGGGACGCCTGACGAATCTGATCCGAGGCGGCCTTGCCGTCCTTAGTGGCCTGCGCCAATGCCTCGCTGGTGGCGTTGAGGGAGTCGAGAGTTCCCTGCGCCGAGCCAGAGACATTCTTCAGGCCCTCCACCAGCTCTTTATTGGTGGCGTTGCTCTCGTCGAGCGCATCGATTGTGCGCTGGATTGCCTGTTTATCCGGGCCGTTGAGCGGGCTGGCATCCAACAGGGAATTCAGGCCGCCAATGACCTGATCCGCCTGCTTGACGATGTCCTCCGCCGCAGCCGTCGCGGAATCCGAACGGGAAATTGCGCCCTGCAGATTGCCAGTCATCGCGCCGATCGCGGCGTTGGCGTTACCGGTGCCCTCTACCAGGGCGGTACTGCCCTGCAGGTAGGCGTCGTTGAGATCCGCGGAGAAATTCAGGACCTCGTTGTTGAGCTCACCAGTAATCGCCTGCACCTGCGTCAACGCATCCTGGGCATCGTCGAGGGCCGTATCTACGCTGCCAAGAGTCTTCTTAATCTGCGCAATCGTCGGCTGCAGATCGCCAATCTGCTCCTGGATAGCGCCGACTTCATCGCGGCTATTGGCAACCGCATCAGCGACATCCTGGAAAGCGTCGGCGGAATTGAGACGGGCAGCGTCGAACCGGCCCTGCATCAGGCCACCGGCTTCCTTGACCTCTTCGGTGACCGCCTTCGCGATCTCCTTATTAAAGGAAGCGGAAATCTGGCCATCAATACCGGACGCGCCCTGCGCCGTGATGTGCGGCGAGATCGCGTTGATTTTCTGGTTAGCGCGGTATTTCAGCTTTGCTGGATGCCCCTGCCCTTGAATCAGGTCAACCATTTCCTGCGAGAAATTCGGCGGAATGGTGATTTCGGCATAGACCCTGCCGCGCTTTAGGTCCCGGTCTGCCTTCTCGGCATCGGGGAACTGCCAGCCCAGTTCATGATTTTGTTTTAGTTGTTTGACCACCTGGTTACCGATATTGAGGCTTCCGGTAACCGAGGAACTCGCGCCCTTGTCCTCATTCACAATTGCCACACCGATGTTCTCGGTGTGCTCGTACGGATCCCAGAAGCCCGGGATGTTGAACCAGGAATACAAGGCAGGGGTAATCATCACGCCGATGATAATCACCCACACTCTTGGGCTATTGCGGAGACGGCGCAAGTCTCGCTTCAGAATAGACCAGCTAGTTTGCACCTTAAGGACGCTATCATCTTTACCCCGCTAAATACATTGGTCCTAGCTTTAGAACTATCGATGGGCGGGGTGGGTGGCGTGTGGATGGCTGAGCATATTTCCCCCACTAAAACCCCCGAATGATGAAATTCATATAACCATCGGGGTAAGGTACATCACATGCAACGCGGACTACTGCTTCTATGCCGCGGCGGGGCTTGGGTTTAAGGCCGGCTCCCCGTCGCGGGGTAAGTTGTGCCGGCCTACAAGAAAAGTCCGAATTAGAAAGGCCCACAACATGTCTCCTTCCGATGCTTTTATTTCCGCTCCTTCTGTAATCTCCACTCCTGCTGGCGAGATTCCGGAAGGACAGCCTGCTTGGAATAAGCAGCGCAACTCCCAGATGGCAACCAACCGCTACCTGCCTTACGACCAGGAAGTTCAGGACTTCCAGCTGAAGGACCGCACCTGGCCGGACAAGCGCATTACTAAGGCACCGGTTTGGTGTGCCGTCGACCTGCGCGACGGCAACCAGGCACTGATTGATCCGATGAGTCCGGAGCGCAAGCGCCGCATGTTCGAGCTGCTGGTCCAGATGGGCTACAAGGAAATTGAGGTCGGCTTCCCGTCCGCTTCCCAGACCGATTACAACTTCGTGCGTGAGATCATTGAGAAGAATATGATCCCGGACGACGTCACCATCCAGGTTCTGGTCCAGGCTCGCGAGCACCTGATTCGCCGCACCTTCGAGGCATGCGCCGGCGCAAAGAACGTCATCGTTCACTTCTACAACTCCACCTCGATCCTGCAGCGCGATGTTGTGTTCCGTAAGGACAAGGACGCAATCAAAAAGATTGCCACCGACGCGGCGGAGCTGATTAAGACCATCGCGAAGGACTACCCGGACACCAACTGGCGCTGGGAGTACTCGCCGGAGTCCTACACCGGCACCGAGGTTGAGTACGCCAAGGAAGTTGTCGACGCCGTGGTGGATGTCATCGACCCGACGCCGGAAAACCCGATCATCATCAACCTGCCGTCGACCGTGGAGATGATCACTCCGAACGTCTACGCAGACTCCATCGAGTGGATGCACCGCAACCTCAACCGCCGCGACTCCATCATTCTGTCGCTGCACCCGCACAACGACCGCGGCACCGGCATCGCCACCGCCGAGCTGGGCTACATGGCCGGCGCCGACCGCATCGAGGGCTGCCTCTTCGGCAACGGCGAGCGCACCGGTAACGTCTGCCTGGTCACTCTGGGGCTGAACATGCTGACCCAGGGCGTCGACCCACAGATTGACTTCTCCGACATCGACCTGATCCGCCGCACCGTCGAGTACTGCAACCAGCTGCGCGTTCCGGAGCGCCACCCGTACGGCGGCGACCTGGTCTTCACCGCCTTCTCCGGCTCGCACCAGGACGCAGTGAACAAGGGTCTCGATGCAATGGCGGACAAGGTTCGCCCGGGCGCCGCCGTCAAGGAGCTTTCTGACGAGGACCTGCGCTCGGTGACCTGGGAGGTTCCTTACCTGCCCATCGACCCGAAGGACGTCGGTCGTTCTTACGAGGCCGTTATCCGCGTGAACTCCCAGTCCGGTAAGGGCGGCGTGGCCTACATCATGAAGACGGACCATGGCATGAACCTGCCGCGCTCCATGCAGGTCGAGTTCTCCTCCGTCGTGCAGGCAGTCACCGATGCCGAGGGCGGCGAGGTCAACTCCAAGGCCATCTGGGACATCTTCGCAGGTGAGTACCTGGACCGCGAGGCTCCGCTGGAGCAGATCGCCCTGACTGTCGATGCAGCTCAGAACGAGTCGGACGCCACCAAGATCAAGGCTCACATCGTCTACGAGGGCAAGGAGCAGACCGTCGAGGGGGTCGGCAACGGCCCGCTGGCCGCTTACGCTAACGCTCTGGAGAAGCTCGGTGTCAACGTCGAGGTCCAGGAGTACGTCCAGCACGCTCGTACCGCAGGTGACGACGCCGAGGCTGCGGCCTACGTCCTCGCAGATGTCAACGGCACCAAGGTCTGGGGCTCCGGCATCGCTGGTTCCATCACCTACGCATCGCTGAAGGCAGTCACCAGCGCGGTCAACCGCGCGCTGGCTTAAACTCCACAGAGTTACTGACTAGGTTTATGACACTTTCGTGGCAAATTTTGTGCTCAAAGTGTCATAAACCTAGTCACTTTCTTTTTGGGGCAAACTATCCAGCGGTCCCTCGGCCCCACTACCCAATTACCCAACTACCCAATCAACGGGCCAGCATTGCGCACATCCGCACGGAAAGTCACCCCACCTGCGGCTACCACGCGTTCGCGCTCGATGAGGATTGAACGGAGCGTCGATAAGCGAACTGCGTGCAATTCCACCTCTTTCCACACCACCCTCGCGACATCCAGCCCCGTTGCGCGCAGCGAACGCTCGCGGTAGGTCTCCCGCGTGAGCAGCTCGGACTGAGCCGCAGGCGTCGGCGCGACCTCGCTTGCCGAATACTTGATGTGGCCATCGAACTCCACGACAAGCAGCAGGTCAGGGATATAAAAATCCACGCGGGCGAGAAAGTGCGGCGGATCGTGGCTGGTGCCGCGAGTCCAGATTTCGGCTTGCTCGTGGAACTTCAGTCCGAGCTCGAGAAGAGCGGCTTTAGTCAGCGCCTCACCGGCCGTTTCGCAGCGACCATGACAGACCGCGAGCGCACGGTGAAACAGCTCTTGACCCCGCACGCTGGGATAATGCACCGGGAGCTCCTCAAGCTGATCGCGCGTGGCGCCATGCCGCAGCGCACCTTCGACAGCCAACACCGCCGCCCGCCACGACACGGACTCCGGCCCCTTCTGCCTGAACCGGACGCGACACTCATCGAAGGCCGCACGCGCGAGCACCGCGACCCGCCGGTCCGCGAGCCCCTGCGTGTGATCCAGATGGATCTCCGAGCGCAGGCGCATGCAATAGTCGATGCCGTGGAACTCCTGACTCCCGCCCACGACCACAATCTTCGCATCGCGCACCAGCACCCACGAACCGTGCAAGGCCAGCGCTGCAGCTCCCGAAATAACGCCTGACGACGTCTCGGAGACCACCGCCAAAGCAGTAATAGCCAGGCGTTTCTCGCGGTGGAGCCCCTCCCAGGCGTGCGCGACTACATAGTGACCTCGGCAAAGCCGCTCCAGATAACCGGCCCGCGCTTGCCTTGCGACCTCGCGGTATCCATTCCCCGGCTGGTCATCCGGCCTAATGATTCCAAACTGGTCCGCCACCAGTTGCTTGCGTTTCTTGTTGACCATTTCTCCCCCGCCCCGTGGTTGTTGTCCTGTGGCTGTTGCCCCGTGGTAGTTATTTCGTCCTTATTTTTGTGGCGCTGTTTTGTGGCTCTATTTCGTGGCCTTGGCTTGTGGCACTGTTTTGTGGCCCCTATTTAATAAGGCGCGGAAATTGCCCTCGCGGTTCCATTCCTTTTCGGCTGAGCACCCAGTCGGGGGAAAACTTTTGGGCCTTGCGTGGTTTTTGTAGTTTGCGTGGTTTACGGGACCCGTGTGACCGTGCCCCACGGTCCTTCTGAGCTTGAGGCCGAGCTAGTGCCCAAGTTACTGACTAGGTTTATGACACTTTCGTGGCAAAATTTGTGCTCAAAGTGTCATAAACCTAGTCACTTTCTCCGCGGGTGAGCGCACCCGCTAGTCTTGAGGCATGACTGAATCGGCGCGCGAGGAGCGCAAAGCGACTGGGACCTCTTCTCAGACGAAGAGGCGGCGGCGGAATCGTCGCCGTTCTCAACGCGCGTCGTCAGCGGGCGCGAAAACACCACCAACAGCACCGGCTTCCACCACAACGGACGCAGCCACCACCGACGCGGCCACGACCAGCGCGGCTACTACCGGCGCAACCGCAACCGGCGCGAGTACCGCTGGCACACCCACAACGGCCACAACCACACCCGCCACGGCCGAGACCGCCGCAACAAAGGCCGCTGACGAGCACAAACAGTTCTCGTCGGCGGAGGACGCTCCTTACGCAATCGTGTCCATCCAGGCCACGGGCATCCATCCCAAGACGTCTCGGCTGGTCAGCCTGGGAGTGTCCACCGCCGACAGTAGCGGCAACATCGTGGACACCTGGCATGTCGTCATCAATCCCACCGAGGATCCCGGCCCGACACACCTCCACGGCCTCGAGCCCGCGGACTTCGAGGGGGCACCGAAATTCGGGGTGATCCAGGCCAAGCTCGCGCACGCGCTCGATGGGCGCACGTTGGTTGCTCATAATGCGCCGCTGGTCTGGGGTTTTATAGTTGCCGAGGCCAAGAGGGCCCGTCGTCAAGCGAATCGTGAGCGGTCCGCGCGGAATAAGCGGGGGCGTCGTCGTACGCGCACTCGCGTCGCGCGGATTCCGGCGCCCGCACGGATTGCCGATACGTTGGAAACGGCGCGTCGCCAGGGCAAACGGCTTGACGACGCTCGCCTGCGCGCCGTCGCGCGCGCCTACGGCCTCGATGTGCCTTCGCCCGAGGCATCGATTGCTGGCATCTCGGTGCCCGAGCGGGTGCGGACGTTGGATGACGTCACCACCACGCTTGCGCTCTTCCGCGCACAGGGCGGGCTCGATGCGGGCGCAACCGTGAACATGTACACGCCCGACCAGCTGCGCGAAGACATTGTGGGCCTGCAGCGCTCGGCAGTGCGTGTCGACGCGATGGAAGCGCCGCGCCCCGTGGAGAACCCCGGCCGCTATACGCCGGGGCGGAAGCTCGCGGAGGGCATGGAGTTCGTCGTGGCACCAGAGGTGTCGCTGGACCCGGATGAGCTGATTGAGGCGGGAGTGCGGGCTGGGCTGGCCTACTCGGAGAAGGTCACGCGAGAGTCATCGGTGCTGGTGTGTAACCGACCTGCGGATGTGACTCCGGATCAACTGACGGGCAAGGCCATGCATGCCCACCGGAAGGACATTCCGATCGTTTCCGATGAGGCATTCTTGCGACTGGTCGGAGAGATGGAGAAATAGGGCTCGGGCTTTTTGCCAGCGCATTCGTTCTATGAATTATTCACAGTAAAATACACAGTTATGAAAGAAGGCACTTCACATAACGACGTAAGTGACCACAGTCGCGACCGCGCAAGCTCCCCGAGCCTGCGCGCTCGGTTTGCGACTGCCGCCGCTCACGCCGCCACCTGGGCTTCCCGGAAGTCCGGTCGCGGCGCGGGTGGCATGATTGGTGGCCTGATTGCGCAGAAGATTGACCCGCGCATTCTGGCTTCCCTCGGCAAGGGACGCCCGGCCGCGATCATCACTGGCACCAACGGCAAGTCCACCACCACCCGTATGTTCGCGGCCGCCATGCGCGCCGCTGGCCACAACGTGGCCACCAACGAGGGCGGCGACAACATGGACGCGGGTATTATCTCCGCGCTGCTCGCCACTCCCGATGCGGACAGCCTGGTCCTGGAGGTCGATGAGCTGCACGTCCCGCACATCGCAGAGGACCTGAAACCGCAGGTCCTGGTGCTGCTGAACCTTTCCCGCGACCAGCTCGACCGCGTCGGCGAGATCAACAAGATTGAGGCCACACTCCGCGCTGCGGTGGACGCTAACCCGCAGGCGACGGTCATCGCCAACTGCGACGACCCACTCATCGCGTCGGCTGCGTGGGATGCCAAGAAGGTTATTTGGGTCTCCGCGGGCGGTGGCTGGACCAACGATGCCACCTCTTCCCCGCGCACCGGCGGCCCCATCATCCAGGACGGCCACAACTGGTACGCCGTGAAGCCACTCCCGGACGGCTCGGAGTTCAAGCGGCCAGAGCCG
The DNA here is from genome assembly GCF_001809065.1 of Corynebacterium sp. HMSC055G02. Taxonomy (NCBI): domain Bacteria; kingdom Bacillati; phylum Actinomycetota; class Actinomycetes; order Mycobacteriales; family Corynebacteriaceae; genus Corynebacterium; species Corynebacterium sp. HMSC055G02. The sequence continues at coordinate 24,029 of NZ_KV795661.1, forward strand.
GACTACCGCATCACTGCGGAGGGAGTCATCACGCCTGCTGGCGACACCCTGCCAATGAACCTCACGCTGCCGGGCAACGCCAATCGCGGCAACGCCACCTTGGCGATTGCGGGCGCTGTCGATATGGGCGCGGACCTGGAGAAATCCCTCCGGGCCACCGAGACCGTCGACAACGTTGCGGGCCGCTACTCCACCATGGTTGTGAGAGATGACAAAGGCGCCGAGAAGCACGTGCGCATGCTGTTGGCCAAGAACCCGGCCGGCTGGCAGGAGGCGCTGTCCATGGTCGACCGCACCGCAGATGCAGTGGTCATCGCAGTCAACGGTCACGTCGCTGACGGCGAGGATCTGTCCTGGCTGTGGGATGTCCGCTTCGAGGACTTCGACGGCATGGATGTGCTGTCCGCGGGCGAACGCGGAACTGACCTCGCGGTGCGGTTGCTGTATGCGGGCATCGATGCGAGGTTGGTCGCAAATCCGCTGCAGGCGATCCGGTCGTGTGAGGCGCGGGGGTCGTCGTCAAGCGTTACCCGAGTTGAGGTGCTGGCGAACTACACCGCCTTCCGCGATTTGAAGCGCGACATCGAACGAGCACAGGAGGAAAAGTAAATGAGCGAGCTGTCTATCGGCCTGATCCTCCCGGACGTGCTGGGCACCTACGGCGATGACGGAAATGCGCTGGTGCTGCGGCAACGCGCGCGGATGCGTGGGATTGACGCCGAGATTGTCCCGATCAAGCTGGGCGATGCCGTCCCCACCGACCTGGATATCTACACCGTCGGCGGCGGCGAGGACGTCGCACAAACCATCGCGGTGGAGCATCTGATCAATGACGGCGGCATCAAAAAGGCAGCCGAGGCCGGGAAGCAGGTCCTCGCGATTTGCGCGGGCTTCCAGATCTTCGGCAATTCCTTCCGCGCGGGCGGACGCGACGTCGCAGGTCTCGGCCTTGTCGATTGCACCACCGATTCGCTGGAGTCGCGCGCGATCGGCGAAATCTGCACGCTCGTCGATCCCACGAACGGTTTGCTTGACGACGTCGACGCCAGCCCACTGACTGGCTTCGAAAACCACATGGGTCGCACGACCCTGGGTGCCGATGCGAAGCCGCTTGGTCGGGTTGTCCGTGGCGTGGGCAATACCGGCCCGGAAGTGGAGCAGGCGGACTCCGGGATTGCTCCGGGAGTGGATGTTTCTGCACTCACACCGACCGGTGGCGCCGAAGGCGCGGTGCAGGGCTCGATTATCTGTACCTACCTGCACGGACCTGTGTTGGCTCGCAATCCGCAGCTGGCTGATCTTTTGCTGGCCCGCGCTACCAACCAGGACCTGTCGAGCCTGGCTCCGCTAGACCTCGAGGTCGTGGATAAGCTGCGCGAAGAGCGCATCCTGTCCAAGCCGCGTCCGAAGAGCGAGCGCTAGTTTTGTAGTTTCGCGCGCGGCCGGTTGGCTGGACGGCGGCTAGACCTTCAGCCGGCCCGTCAGCGCGCGGGACAGGGTGAGTTCATCGACGAACTCCAAGTCACCACCGAGCGGCATGCCGGAGGCCAACCGAGTGACCTCGAGATCCGGGAAGTCCCGCAGCAGCCGGGCCAAATAGGTCGCGGTGGCTTCGCCCTCGGTGTTGGGGTCAGTCGCGATGATGACCTCGTGGATTTCAGGGGGTTGGGTCTCGTCGACGTCGTCAAGCACGCCTGCGATGCGTTGCAGCAGCGTGCGGATATTGAGCTCGTTCGGACCGATGCCGCCGAGCGGATCGAGCGCCCCGCCGAGCACGTGGTAGCGACCGTTGTACTCCCCCGTGCGCTCGATGGCCTGGATATCGCGCGCTTCTTCAACGACGCACACCAAACCTCGGTCGCGGCGTGTGTCCGAGCAGTACTGGCACACATCGGTTTCCGAAATGTTGCCGCAGACCCGGCAGAATTGCACACCCTCGCGCACCCGACCAAGCGCGGATTGGAGCCGGCCGATGTCCTCCGGCTCCGCCTTCATCAGGTAGAAAGCGATACGCTGAGCTGACTTCGGGCCGATGCCCGGCAGGCGCGAGAACTCATCAATGAGATCTTGGAGTGGTCCCTCGAACAATGATAATTACCTACAAATACTGGTCTGAAAAGCTAATTTAGAAACCGAGGCCACCGAGACCGTCGAAGCCCTGGGACAGCGGGCCCATCTTCTGCTCCGCCAGCGACTGCACCTTAGCGGTAGCGTCCTGGAAAGCAGCGAGAACCAGGTCCTGCAGCCCGTCGACATCCTCCGGGTCAACGACCTTCGGATCAATGGCGATGTCCGTGACCTCGCCCGAGCCCTGCATAGTCACCTTGACCAGACCGCCGCCGGCCTCACCGACGATGGTGGAAGCGACGATCTCCTGCTGTGCTGCCTGCAGCTGCGCCTGCATCTGCTGTGCCTGCTGCAGAATTGCGTTCATATCTGGCTGAGTCATAATTAATGTTCCTAACTATTGTGCTCTTTACGTGCTGATTTGTAGTTACGCGCACGCTTCTAAGGCTCATCGCCCATGCTTTACGACGCGCATCGCCGCCCCATTCTAACGGCTCTAGCGGTCTTCTAGCGGTTTGGCTCCCAGCTCCTTTTCCAGCATCTCCATGACCACGTCCTTTAGCGAGCGGTGATCGAGAGACCCGACCTCGTTCGCGGCCTCGAAATACTCGGAGGTGTCCTCTTCGTAGTTGTTGTCCTGCGGGGTTTGGGGAACCGGGTTGTAGTTGGTGTTGGCGTTGGAGTTGTAGTTGGACGGGTTGCGCGAACCGTAGCTCTCTGTGCCCTCTGCGCCCTCTGGTGGAGCGAACTCCTCCATCGGCTCTGGTGGCAGCGGGACGCCGCCGAAGCCCGAATCCTGATTGGCCTGGGCCTGAGCATTTGCTTGAGCGTTTGCTTGCGCATTGGCCTGGGCCGCGCGCAGGAATGACTGCGGCTGGTTTGGCTGCTGCGGCTGTTGCTGGGCCGGGTTCGAGTTCGGATGAGCTGGCTGGCTTGGTTGGCTTGGCTGATGTGGCTGTGCCGGCTGGTCGTGACCTGCCTGCTGTCCCATTGCAGCACGCTTGGCGGCTTCGATTTTGGCACGGCGCTCAACAACGGATGCGTATGCCGACGACCGCTGCGGACCTGGCTGCGGCTGCTGTACCTGCTGCTCAGATGTCTCTGGTTGCGCTGGTGCTGCGAGTGTCGGTGCAGGGGCGGTGTCGTTCGGCGAGGACGAACCTCTTGACGACGAATCATCCTCCCCGGAACCACCACCAGTAGCCGTTGAGCGCGGTGCGCGCGGGCGCGTACCGACGACACAGTGCACCTGGCCATTGAAGCCCGTCACCTGCTTCACTGCAGCGGACAGCGCCTGAGCGTAATCAGGCGTATTGAGCCTGGTAGCGAGCGCTCCTGTGCTGTGCCCAATGACGAGCGTGTCGTTTTCGACATCGAGCGGTACCGCCTGCTCGGCCAACACGCGAATGGGGAACGCATGCTGTCCGTCGACTGCTGCGAGAATCTCCTGCCAGTGCTCGCGGATTTGCTCGATACCGGCGGGTGCAGGTTCGGGCTCCGGCTGTGGTGTTGGTTCCGGCTTCGGTTGCGGTACTGGCTCTGGTGCTTGCTGAACTTGCGGTGCCGGCTGCGATTCCGGTTCCTGAGTAGTCTGCGTTGGCTGCTCAGGCTGGACTGGTTGCTCGGGCTGGGCGGCCTGAGTTGGCTGTTCAGAGTGAGCTGTCGAGGCAGAGACAACTGGCTCTTCCTCGACAATCGACATCGAGCCGCCTTCCCCCTCACGCTCGCGGGTTTGCTGCTCACGCTCCTGCGCAAGCTGCGCCCGAGTCTGCTGCTCGCTGATGCGGGCATGCTCCGCCATCTTCCGACGGAACTCACGAATCTTCTCCGCCTGAGCTTCTTCCTCGGACATCGGCTGCTCAGCCGGTTCAGACTGCTGCGGTTGTTCGGCCTGCTGAGGCTGTTCAACTGATTCGGCCTGCGTAGGCTGTTCAGGCTGTTCAGGCTGTTCAGGCTGTTCAGCGGTCGCAGTAGGTGCTTCTGGTGCAGGCTGCGGCTCAGTCACCGACTCCTGCGACACCGGTGCCGCTGCCGCTGGTGCAGGCTGCTGCTGAACAGGTTCAGGCTGGGACTGAGGCTGCGACGGTGTCTGCGCTGGCGCTGCCTGCCCAGCACGACTGCCCTGGGTCTGCGCACCCTTCTTACGCTGGGCATTCCGCTGGCGCCATGCCTCACGAGCCGACTGGCCAGACTGCATCGGCGAAGCATCGGCCTCAGCCGCACCCGACCCCGGCCCCGCATCGGAAGACACCGGTGCCGATGCGGGGGTTGCGGCCCCCGAGCCGTCGGCAAGCGCGGGCCTGCCGTGTTCCAACGCCTCTACGCGCTGCAGCAGCGACTCCACGGAGTCTTCGGTGGCGGGCAGGAGCATGCGCGCGCACAGGACCTCGAGCAGCAGACGCGGCGAAGTCACGCCGCGGAAGTGACGCAGGCCGTCAGAGAGCACCTGCGTGAAGCGCGTCAGGGTAGCCGGGGGAATTGTCCCGGCCTGCTCCAGGACGCCGTCGATTTGGCTCTCCGGAATCTCTACAAGCCCCTGCTCCAGCGCGTTCGGCACTGCGGACAGCACCAGCAAATCACGCACTCGGCCAAGCAGATCCGAGGCAAACCGAGCCGGATCCTGGCCCGACATAATCACACGCCCGACCACGCTAAACATGGCCGCGCGATCGCCTGCCGCCAGCGCCTCAATCGCATCCGTGATGATTACGCTGTCAGTGACACCGAGAATGGCCGCAGAAGTCTCATAATCCACACCATCGGTGCCGGAACCAGCAATGAGCTGATCCATAACCGACAGCGAGTCACGCGGCGAACCGCCACCGGCCTGGATGACCAGCGGATACACGTCCGGCTCTACCCGCACACCCTCGGCCGTGACCACACGCTCAAGCAGCCCGCGCATATCCGGCGGGGTCAAAAGCCGGAACGGATAGTGGTGTGTACGCGAGCGAATCGTCGGCAGCACACGCTCCGGCTCCGTGGTCGCAAAAATGAAGATGAGATGCTCCGGCGGCTCCTCCACAATCTTCAACAGCGCATTGAAACCCGAGGCGGTAATCATATGCGCCTCGTCAATAATGAAGATGCGGTAGCGCGACTCCGCCGGCTGGAAGATAGCCTTTTCCCGCAGCTCACGCATATCTTCCACACCGTTGTGGGAAGCCGCGTCCAGCTCAATAACGTCCAAATTGCCCGGACCACCCGGCGCCAACGCACGACACGACGCACACTGGCCACACGGTGTCGCCGTCGGCCCCTCCGCACAGTTCAAACTGCGCGCCATAATGCGCGCCGACGAAGTCTTGCCACAGCCACGCGGCCCGGAGAACAAATACGCATGGTTAATGCGGTTGGGACGCCCCTGCGCATCACGAGATTCCAACGCCGCCGACAGCGGGTCAGTTACGTGCCGCTGCCCCACCACTTCGGCGAACGATGCCGGACGATACTTCCTATACAGAGCCACGTGCTCAGCCTACCTTCCACCCCGGACCGGCTAGTTCGAACCCTCCTGGGAAACAACCGACTCGCGGCACCAATCCCGCAGGTCAGCGTCCACTTCGGCCAACTTCTGCATCAACGCCTGCGGACCCTGCTGCTCATAAAACACCAGCTCCGCATCCGTAATTGGCACCAGCTGCGTCATCGTGGTCATGCGCCCCTGCGGCGACTCCACATCGCCCTCATGCAGGCTGATCTTGCCCGGCATCTCGGACACATTGGGCACCCCGTCGCTCCACACATACGGCACCGTGCACAGCACGTGCGCCACGGTAAAGGCCGCGCTTGACGACGACTCCCCTACCTCGGCCACCTGATCGGCCGCCAGCCGCACCGCATTCGGAATAACACGGCCCGGAATTGGCGACAGGAACTCCGGTTCTTCCTCCACCAGCGCTCCCGCGGCCGCGACCATGGTGGCCACGGGAAAATCAGCGTATGCGACGGAGAAGAGCTCCACGCGGATATCCGTCTTTGCTGCGCCGGTCAGGCCACAGTAGTTGCGGCCCAACTCCACGGTGGCGGCTGCCGTTTCCGGACGACGCTCGTTCGCTTGGCCGTCCGGCCCGTCGTAAAGCGAGAACTCAGCGACCCGAAGCGGAGCCGAATCGTGTTCCTGCCCGTGCCGGCCACTGGCCGGCAGCTCCGTCACATACTCGCCGACCTGGGGTTCTCCGGGGAAAAGCCCGGAGATCCAAAACTTCGTCTCTTCGAAGTTCATATAGTCCTATCCCGACCTACCTGGCTTACTTGGCCTACGCAGTCGCTTTCTCAGCGGCGGCGAGCAGCACACAGGTAGCGACGCCATCCATAGCAACCTCGAGCTCCTCCATCGGAGGCAGCGACGGTGCCAGGCGGATATTGCGATCATTCGGATCCTGCTTCAGCGGGAAGGAAGAACCAGAACCGGTCAGCGCAATGCCGGCCTCCTTAGCCAGCTCCACCACGCGACGAGCAGTGCCATCAACCACGTCGAGGTTGATGAAGTAACCGCCGGTCGGCTTCGACCACTCTGCCACGCCGTACTCCGTCAGGCGCTCATCCAGAATCTGCAGAACCTTCTCAAACTTCGGAGCCAGCGAACCTGCATGACGGCGCATCTGCTCGCGCACACCCTCCGCGTCACCGAAGAACTTGGCGTGAGCCAGCTGGTTGACCTTATTCGGGCCAATGCCGCGGATACCAGCGTGCTTGAGGTAATCCTCCAAGTTGGCGTCCGAGGAAGCGTAGAAAGCAATGCCAGCGCCTGCGAAGGTGATCTTCGAAGTCGAGCCGAATGCCCACACGCGGTTCGGGTTACCGGCCTCTTCCGCCCACTTAATGACGTTGTGGATCTCCGGGAACTCATCCGTCAGCGTGTGAACCATGTAGGCGTTATCCCACATCAGACGGAAATCCGGAGCGGCGGTCTCCATTTCAACCAGACGGCGGCAGACCTCAGCGCTGTAGGTCACGCCCGTCGGATTCGAGAACATCGGGACATTCCACATGCCCTTAATCTGCGGGTCGGAGGCCACCAGCTTCTCCACGACATCCATATCCGGACCGTCTTCGTTCAACGGCACCTGGATCATCTCAATGCCGAAGTGCTGCGTGATGGAAAAGTGCCGGTCATACCCCGGAACCGGGCACAGCCACTTCAGCACCGGCTCCTCGTTCCACGGGCGCTCCGAGTCCACGTTGCCGAACTGCATGGCCCACGAAATCAGGTCAAACTGGATGTTCAAGCTGGAAGCATCCTGTGCCAGGACGTTTTCCACCGGCAGATCCAGCAGTTCCGCCCAGATAGCGCGGATATCAGTAATGCCCTTGGCGTTGCCGTAATTGCGGACATCCTCCCCAGAAGCCGAAATGTAATCCGGCGCTGGGAGACCCAGCAGGGCGTTTGCGAAATCAAGCTGCTCCGACGACGGCTTACCACGAGTCAAATTCAGTGCGAGGTTACGGGATTTCAGTTCCTCATATGCCTTCGCAAACTCATCCTTGTGTGCCGCCAGCTGCTGAACATCGAAGGAATCCACGGCCATGGTGTACGCACCCTCCCAGGTATCGGACATAAGTTAAAACCTGACAAAACTGGCACGGAAAGCTTTTTCCCCGCGCCGCATCCGGCTTTGCAACCAAGTGTAAGGCATACCCCGGATTGGGATTTCTACAACTTCCCCGACAGCGCATCCAGACGCTGCTTACTCGGCCCCTCCAAGCCGATAATTTCCACCTCTTTGCCCCGGTCAGCAAACTTGACCCGCACCGAATCCAGCGCCGCCACCGTGGAAGCATCCCAAATCTCAGCCTCAGACATATCGATGACAATCCGCTGCGCAGGATCGGTGTAGTCGAATTGGTACACCAGGTCGTTACTGGAGGCGAAGAACAACTGACCCCGCACCTTGTACGTCCGGGAGTGGGCGCTGGGGTCGTCGTCAAGCACTTCAATCCTGACCAGGTGAGCGACACGGCGCGCGAACATCAGCGACGCCACGACCACACCCAAAATCACCCCGATGGCGAGGTTATCCGTCGCCAGCGTGGCGATGACCGTCACCAGCATCACCGCCGTCTCCGAACGCGGCATCAGACGCAACGTCCGCGGGGAAATCGAGCGCCAATCGACCGTGTCCACCGACACCACGACCATCACCGCAACCAGCGCCGCCATCGGAATCACTCCAACTGCAGAACTGAGCAGAAGGACCAGAATGAGCAGGAAGACACCGGAAAAGAGCGTCGTCAAGCGAGTGCGTCCCGACGATTCCTTCACACCCACCATCGTCTGACCGATCATCGCGCAGCCAGCGATGCCGCCGAAGAAACCGCCCGCGATGTTCGCCACGCCCAGCCCCCACGTCTCGCGGGTCTTGTCCGAATGTGTGTCGGTGATGTCGTCCACGAGCTTCGCCGTCATCAGCGATTCCATGATGCCGACAATCGCCACGCCCACCGAATACGGCGCAATCAGCTGCAGAGTCTCCCAGTTCAAGGGCACATTCGGGATCAGCAGCTGCGGGAGGGATTCCGGGAGCTCGCCCATATCGCTCACGTTCGGCACGCGCCAATCCGCCACCACCGCAACAAGCGTGACGACGAGCACAGTCACCAGCGGAGCCGGAATCGCGGTGAACACGCGGGGCAGGAACACCATAATCGCAATACCAAAAGCGACCAGCGGATATACCAGCCACGGCACATCGATGAGATGCTCCAGCTGCGCAGTGAAAATGAGGATGCCCAGCGCGTTAACAAAGCCAATCATGACCGCGCGCGGAATGAAACGCTGCAGCTTAGCGATACCCAGCGCCGCAAAAGCAATCTGCAACACACCCGCGAGCAGCACCGTTGGAATGAGGTAATCCATCCCGTACGTCCGCGACAACGGCGCGACGACGAGCGCAACCGAACCAGCGGCAGCAGTAATCATGGCCGGGCGACCACCCGTAAAGGCAATCACGATGGCCATAATCACCGAGCTAAACAGCCCCACCGCCGGGTCCACGCCCGCCAAGATGGAAAACGAAATGACCTCGGGGATCAGCGCGAACGACACCGCAGCACCGGCCAGCAGCTCGGTGCGCAGGCGCTTCGGTGAAGAAACTGCGAACCGGAAGGAGTCCCACACGCCCATTGGGGCTGGGGTTTCTCGGGTTTCGGGTGGTTCTGGTGTTTCTAGCGGTTCTCGTGTTGTCTGTGGTGGTACTCGCGTGTCGTCTGCATCGCTCATGCACAGTATTCTTCCAGACCAGCGAACGCGACCACTTGTGGCCAAGGTATTCACCTATCGATGCGCTGCAGCGTGGCCATAAGTGAATAGCTCATCGATAGGTGAAATGGCCTGGCCAATTTCGCGGGGATAAGTGCCGAAAAAACATCGATAGGTCACAGGAAACCGCCGACAAGTGCCCGAAACCTAGCCATAAGTGCCAGAAGAACGCCGGGGATAAAAAAAGGGGACCCCACGCACCCGTCAGAGCTCGCTGACCCTTGCTGCATTCCTGCCCTGGGGGAGTTCACGAGATGGACGCCACATGGGATCCGTGAAGACAGCCTACTACAGGCCCACGCAAAAAGTCACACCACAAGCATTCACCGCGCGGCTTTATGCAGCGCCGCCACAAGATCCGTGACCAGTTTCGTGACAGCTTTCATGACAGTTCCCCGCCTCCCCGCAGCCCCGGCATACAGGGTTAAGTAAAGAAAAGTGTGTCCGCATGCCA